>QIFF01000083.1 GCA_003230635.1 bacterium
GAATATTTCCCCTTCAGGGCAATAATTCCCTGCCTGGCCTTCGTCACCTGGATTGTTAATAATAAACCTTTGACAACCGTTTCCGCTTCCTGCTCCATCAAATACTGGTCGCTGCACAGCAAAGGCTCGCACTCACAGCCATTGGCAATTACCAACTCCACCCGGGATTGCAGCTTGAGATGGCTGGGGAAACCGGCCCCCCCGGCCCCCACTACTCCGGCGCTGCGGACGGCGGTAATAACGGCTTCAGGTTGCATATAATCACCTTAATAGAATTTAGGGTCCTGTCATTCCTTCGAAAGCAGGAATCTAAAACCTTCTGGATTCCGTGTCAAGCATAGAGGAATGACAACAAAAAGGCCGGGTAATTGTTGGGTTTCGTGCCTCAACCCAACCTACCATTGCTTTATTTCTCTGATGCATATCTCTCTTGCTCACTATACACACAACCGCAGTACTGCTGCCGATACAACTGCATTTCCTTGGAAAGCTTTATCCCTTCTTTCCAGCCGACACGAAAATCTTCATAGTAAAAGGGGATACCTTCATCTTGCGCCAGGGTCTCCCCGATTTGCTTGATTAAATCGTGCTGCTGAAACTTGCTGTAGAGCAGGGTGCTGGAGAAGGCGTCAAATTTGCCTCGCTTGGCGATTTTGGCGGTGGTTTGCAGCCGCCAGTAATAACAGGTGTAGCAGCGCTGCGCCTCACGGAAGACCACCCGCCGCAGGAATTCCTCTAAGCCGTAACCGCCCTGATAAATCACCGGCAGGCCGGTCTGCTGCTGGAGTTGCTGCACCGCTTCCATGCGGCGCCGGTACTCCCGGTAGGGATGAATATTGGGGTTGAAGAAAAGCCCGTGTATGTCTGCCTGAGCACTGGCCAACTGCTGCCGGGGATAGACGGTGCAGGGGGCGCAGCAAAGGTGAAGCAAGAGTTTCATAACTTAAACAAGCCCCCGACCCGTAAACAGCTCGGAGTAGAGCCTTTAGGCTCGTGTTCTCCCACGGGGCTAAAGCCCCTACTCCTTTCAAATATTAAAGCGGCATCTCATTAACACTGAAAATCGCCATGAGCATGGCCACCACAATAAAGCCGACCACAATCCCCATAGTCAGAATCATGGCCGGTTCCAGCAAGGACACCAGGCGCTTGACACTGCTGCGGATTTCGACGTCATAGATGTCTGCCACCTTAATCAGCATGGTGTCCAACTGCCCGGTTTCCTCGCCAATGCCAATCATGTGAATCACCAGGGGAGGGAAAATCTGGTGCTCTTTCATGCTTGTGCTGATGAGTCCGCCCTCTTTCAAGGCGCTGCTGATTTTCAGCATAGCCCGGGCAATAATGCTGTTGCCGATAATGTCCTTGACAATGGTAATTCCCTGCAGAATAGGCACTCCGCTCTCAATCAGGGTCCCCAGGGTGCGGGTAAAGCGCGCCGCTTCTATCTTCTGAATAAGCTCGCCCACCAGCGGGACTTTTAACTTAAAGCCGTCCCAGCTATACTTGCCGCTTTCAGTGCCCACATAATAGCGAAAGGCAAAGATACCGACCACCACCGCCGCCAGAATCAACCACCAGTAAGCAGTCAAGATGTCCGTAAAGCCCAGCAGGAGTTGAGTGGGCAGGGGCAGCGCCTGCCCCATGTCATTAAACATGTCGGCAAACTTGGGCACTACAAAGAGCAGCAAAATCGCCACTGCGCTGCCGGCCACCGCAGTCAGCAGGACGGGATAAATCATGGCCGAAACAATCTCTTCCTGCAGCGCCTGGGTACTGGCCAAAAACTCACCCAGGCGTTTAAGCACGATTTCAAGCACTCCCCCGGCTTCCCCCGCCTTGACCATGTTAATATACAAACGTGAGAAGATCCGGGGATGGCGGGCCAGGGCATCGGTCAGGGAACTGCCCCCCTTTACATCCTTTAAAACATTCTCAATCACCTTGACCAATTTCTTGTTCTCGGTTAATTCACACAGAAGCGTCAAACTGCGGTCCAGGGGCAAACCCGCCTCCGTCAAAATCCCCAATTGCTGGGTGAAGGTCATTACATCTTTCTTTTTAATCCGCTGTAAAGAAAGAAGAAGATTACTGGAAAGTACCGTCCCCGCTGCCGCCTGTTCCACCACCTTCAGGGGATAACAGTTGGTTTCCTGGAGTTTGACCACCACTGCGGCGCGGTCTTTAGCCTCCATAGTGCCGTTCAGCACCTTACCGGTTTTATCACAAGCCTTATAAGCAAAAGTCGGCATCTGCCGCCTCCCCATTCATAACTTAAAATACACCCAATTTATGATTATTATACTAATCCCTGCCCCTTCCCTTGTCAACATTAATATCCCTCCCAACAAACCCCGAAAACTTGATTTCAGGGCTTGACTATGCTACTTTCAAGGCGCTGAATGTCAGGCAACTTCAAAAGGTGCAACAAGGACTATGGTTTCCGAAAACACCCGCAACTACAAACTTTTTTTCTGGCTAAGCCTGGGGATACTTGTCATCTTCCGTTTCTGGGTGAACGGCAAAGTTCTGCTTACCGGAGATGAAGCCTATCACTGGGAATGGTCGCGGCACCTGGCCTGGGGCTATTACGACCACCCGCCTATGGTGGCCTATCTAATCCGCAGCTTTACCTGGCTGGGTGGAAACACCCTGCGGGCGGTGCGGGCGGTAGCGGTTCTTTTATCAACCCTGAGCGTAGTCCTGGTCTATCTGCTGACCAAGCAAATCTCCGGCCGTGAGTAAACCGGGCTGCTGGCCGGGTTTTTGACCCTACTGTTGCCCATTTTCAATATTGGAGCAACCGTCACGACTACCGACACCCCGCACGCCTTTTTCTGGCTGCTCAGTATTTATTGCTTTTATCAGGCCCTTTTTACGCCCAAACGCTCATGGTGGTATTGGGCGGGGGTTGCCCTGGGTTGTGCTTTTATGAGTAAATTTTTTGCTTTTGTCATTCCTGCGGGCTTACTCGCTTTCCTCATATTAGCCCCCGGGCAGCGCCACTGGCTAAAGAAGAAGGAGCCTTATCTGGCCCTGCTGCTGGCTCTGGCGATTTTCAGCCCCTTTGTCTGGTGGAACGCCGCCCATGAATGGGTTACCTTCGGCTTTAACCTCTCCACCCGGCACAAGGCCCCGCAACTAACCCTGAAATACCTGGCTGAATTTTTAGGGGGCCAGTCTCTGGCTCTCTTCCCCACCATCTTGATACTTTTTGTCTATGGCCTCTACATCAGTGCCCGGTGCGGTTTGAAAGAGGGGGAGGAGCGCTACCTGTTCCTGTTTTGCCTCACCGCTCCCCTCTGGCTGGTCTTTGCCGCCATCAGCCTGTTCCAGCGGGTGGGGCTGCACTGGCCGATTGTCGTTTATTTCACCGGCCTGGTAATAATTGCCCTGCTTTATCAGGGAAGCGCCAAATGGTACCGCCGCCTGCTCAAGATCGGCATGGGGGGCGCGCTGCTGGTTAATCTGGCGATTTACACCCTGGCCCTAAACCCCAGAATCATCCCCTGGAACTTGCGTTATGCCGGGAGGCCGGATAAAATCAAGACCAGCAAGCTGCGCGAGTTTTACGGCTGGGAAGAATTGGGACAGCGGGTAAGCAAATCTTATGGGGAGATGTCAGCCCAGGGGCCAACCTTCATCTTCACCGGCAGCTATGCCCTGTCCAGTCAGGTGGCCTTCTATACCCCAGGCAATCCCTTTGTCAATATGCTGGGCACAGGCAGCGTGCATGGGCAAAACTATCGCTTTTGGCAGGACTTGGACAAACTAAAAGGCCAAAACGCCCTTCAGGTCTCCAAAGACGGCAAACACCCGGAGGATTATTTCCACCTATTTGAGCGGGTGGAGGCGGAAGAACCGCTGGAAATTCGCAAAGACGGCGATTTAATTCGCACCTTTAGTCTTTTTCGCTGTTATAATTACCTGGGTGGGTAAACATTAAATAAGGGATAATAACTGTGACATGGGTTGTTGGAGGAGGGGCTCGTTTCGGATATGGTGTAGGAATGTCTGATATCCGTGTTTCATGGGATTGCGGTTACAAGGATTGTTTACAAAAAATTTATCCTGTTGGCAATTTCATTATTGCAGGTTTTGCAGGTTCTGTTTGGTTGGGGTTTTACTTAATTAATGATTTACGAAATTTTCTGTACCATGAAGACCCAAATTGGGCTTGGTTCCCAGAATATGTAGCTATAAAGTGGTGGAGAAGAGCAAGGAGAATTTTTAGTCTAGCTGATGATAAGTATAAAACACATGGTTCGAGTATTTTAATGATAGGCGTACACCCCACTAAAAACGAAGGAGATTCACCGTGGGCAAAGGTAGATGTTTGTTCTTTTCGTTCGCCGGAATTTGAACCAAAATTTGCCCCAAAATATGATTTTGTATCTATTGGCAGTGGAAGCAACGTTGATGTTTATAAAGACATGTTAAGAAAATCATCAAACGATATCACAATGTTGCAAGGGGAAGTCAATTGGAGGGGTGGTTTTGGACATAGCATCAAGATATGTTTAACAGAATCTCTGCGTGAACATCGTGAACCAAGTGTAAGTCCACATATCCATATTTTTATTGTTGAGCGAGACAAGTTCTCCATAGGCAACAATAATTATAAAAGAACAAGTCAAAATGGCTTTATTGAATTTAACATGCCTCGGGTAGCAACAACATGGAATGAATTTGAAACTTTATGTAGAATCGAAGGCATATCTTCTGTAACAGCAAAATGCTAATTTGATATTCTATATTTCAACTTGAAACAAGCGAAAAACTAAATGTTTTCAACAAATTTAAACAATTTTATGGACAATAGTATAAAAAAAGTACTTGTAATAAAATTAAGAAAAATCGGCGACGTTTTGCTGAGTGTACCCACCATCCGGGCTATACGGGAACACTTGCCGGACAGCTACATCGCCGCCTTGGTCAACAAGGGTACGGAAGAGATGTTGAGCGGCAACCCCTTGCTGGACGAGGTGATAAGTTTTGACCGCTCAGTCAAGGGTTTGCCCCTGCTCCAATCGCTGTCGGCCCAGGCTGGATTGATTCGGCGGCTCCGCCAAAAACGTTTTGACCTGGTAGTGGATTTAACCAGCGGCGACCGCCCGGCGCTAATCGCTCTCCTAAGCGGGGCCAAGTATCGCCTGGGGCATGACCCGCGTGGCAAGGGATTTATGGGCAAGAAATGCTGCTATACTCATCTGGTGCCGCCCTCAGGGGAGGAAAAGCACGTGGTGGAGAGTAACCTGGATGTGGTGCGCCTGTTGGGGATGGATACAACAGATAAAAGCGTAACCATTTCCGTCCCCCCCGAAGAGCAAGCCCAGGTGGATGAGTGGCTCAAAGAAGCCGATTATCCACTTGATGGAACATTGATACACATACATCCAACTTCGGATTGGTTATTCAAATGCTGGCGGGATAAAGCGGTAGCCCAACTAATTGATTATTTACAACTTAACCGTAAACTTAAGGTAGTACTAACAAGCGGCCCGGCTACAAAAGAGATGAACAAGGTAAAATCAATTTTAAATTTTACCCAGAGCAACCCACTAAACCTGGCCGGGCGCACCAGTTTAAAACAACTGGCGGCGGTAAGTATTCGCAGCAAGCTTTTTATCGGGGTGGATTCAGCTCCCATGCACATTGCGGCTGCGGCGGGCACCCCGGTAATCGCCCTCTTCGGCCCCTCGGGGGAGCACATGTGGGGCCCCTGGGGTCAAGGACATACTGTCATCAGCAAGGACTGGCCCTGCCGCCCCTGCGGTCAGGACGGCTGTGAGGGCAGCAAACGCAGCAAGTGCCTGGAAGAAATCAGTGTGGATGAGGTTAAAACGGTATTGGAGAGGTATTTGCTATGATCCCTCTATCGGTATTTATCATTACCCTGAATGAAGAGCAAAACATCCGCCCTTGCCTGGAGAGTGTGGCCTGGGCCGATGAAATCGTGGTGGTGGACAGTGGCAGCCGGGACAGAACCCTGGAAATTTGCCGGGAATTCCATTGTCGTATTTTTGAGCAAGCCTGGCTGGGCTATGGCGCCCAAAAGAACTTTGCTTTGGGGAAATGTTCCCATGAGTGGGTGCTGAGCCTGGATGCGGACGAGCGCTTGAGCACTGAGCTGCAAAGCGAGATTCAAGAAGTGCTGCAAACAACCCGTACACACGAGGGCTACTACATTACCCGGCAAAATTTTTTTCTGGGGCGCTGGATTAAATATGGCGGCTGGTATCCAGATTATCTGGTGCGCCTGTTTAAGCGCGCCGCCGGGCGCTTTAATGAGCGTAAGGTGCATGAATGCGTCCAGTTGGAGGGGAGCAGCGGGCGACTGAAGAATCCCATCCAGCACTATACGTACAACAACCTGAGCGATTACTTCAAGCGTATGGAGCGCTACTCCACCCTGGCCGCCCAGCAGATGGCTGAGGAGGGGTACAAAGCCGGGGGAATAGACTTGCTAACCCATCCCCTGGCTACATTTTTTAAAATGTACGTACTCAAGCAGGGCTTCCGCGACGGCTACTACGGCCTGCTGCTGGCCGGGCTTTATACAGCCTACACCTTTGCCAAATACGCAAAACTACGGGAATTGCAAAGTTCCCTCTCCCCCCCAGGGGAGAGGGCCAGGGTGAGGGGGCCTTATCGGGCAGAAAAACTACCCCCCTCACCTCAATCCTCTCCCCCAGGGGAGAGGAAGTAATAAAACAGGCAAGACGCCTGCCATTTTATCTTCCAGAGAGGCAACTAAATGCCCCAATATGCCCTGCCGGTGCTGATGTACCACCATATCAATAACTATGTGGATGACCTGGTCACCATCAGTCCGCAGGGGTTTGAAGCCCAGATGGCTTATCTGGCCGGGAAGGGCTACCAGACTCCAGATATGGAATGTGCCCTTGCCCTGCTCAGGGGAAAAAAGCCCCTAACGGGGAAGGAAGTCTTACTCACTTTTGACGACGGGTTTCTGGACAACTGGGTTTATGCTTACCCGATTTTAAAAAAATACGGCCTGCGGGCGATAATTTTCCTGACCACGGGCTTTGTGGAGGTTGAGGGCTTGCTCCGCCCCCATCTGGGGCAGGTCTGGCAAGGGGAAATCAGCGCTGAGCAACTGCCGGCGGTTAAAGGGCACAACGAGTTTGATTACCGGGCGGTAATGGTTGAGAAAAAATTTGGGCTTTATCTGCGCTGGTCGGAGCTGGCCCGGATGGAGGCCGAGGGGGTGATTGATGTCCAGGCCCACGCCCATTTCCATGGCGAGTATTTCAGCGGTAAGGAGATAACCGATTTTAATTCAAATCCGCAGGGCCGCCTGGCCCTGACCACCGGGGGGGACAGCCGCCTGGGGATTCCGATTTATGAAAGGAAAGCCGCCCTGCTGGGCAGGCGCTATCAGGACGATCCCCGCCTGCGCGATCACCTGGCCCATTATGTGGAAAACCGGGGGGAAAGCGGCTTTTTTGAACGACCCAAGGAAGAATGGCGGCAGGAACTGCAAGCCGCCGGCGATGGTTATATCCGTCAGCACGGTTTGCAGGACGGTTATGAGGGCGGGGAAGAGTACGAGCAGAGGGTTAAAGCGGATTTAACTCTCTGCAAGCAGTTAATTGAAAGCAAGTTAAATAAAAAATGCCCGGCCCTGGCCTGGCCCTGGGGGGCGTATAATGAGCAACTGCTGAAATGGGCGCAGGGGGTAGGTTATCAGGCCGCCTTCAGCACCGAACGGGGCGGCAACCCAGCCGGGTCTGATTTAATGCGACTCAAGCGCTGCGTGGTAAAAAAGGGGGGCCTGCGCTGGTTCTCCCGGCAGTTGTTCACCTACTCCCGGCCAGGGGTGAGCCGTCTTTATTTGAAGGTGCGGCGTCATTCCTTCCTCTCCCCTTAGGATGTTTTCCCAGGAGTGATTTTAACCTGTTTGATTGAATAGCCGTCGGCCTTGAGAACGGTAAGGGTCAAATCATCTATTTGCAATTGCTCTCCTACATCAGGAATTCTCTCCAGGCGCTCCAGGATCAAGCCGTTTAAGGTTTCAAACTCACCCTCGGGCAAA
>QIFF01000262.1 GCA_003230635.1 bacterium
CTCTCTGGCCAACGACCCGATTGAGAAAAAACCCCTTTATCATTTTTATCCCGGGCGGGATATTATCTCCATCGGGGCCAACGGCTGCAACCTGCGCTGCCGCTTTTGCCAGAACTGGAGCATTTCCCAGGATAGGGCAAGTACCCAGTGTTTATCCCCTCAGGCTGCGGTAGAGGTAGCCCAGCGCCACCAATCGCTGGGGATTGCCTATACTTACAGCGAACCCTTGATTTGGTATGAATATGTTCTGGATACAGCCAGGCTGGCGCGGGCGGCGGGGCTGAAGAATGTCTTGGTTACCAACGGCTTTATCAATGAGAAACCCCTGCGCCGACTGCTGCCCTACATTGATGCCATGAACATTGACCTGAAATCAATCCGCGATGAGTTCTACCGCCGTTACTGCAGCGGGCGGCTGGAACCGGTGCTCAAGACCATTCAGATTGCCCAGGCCGCTTGCCATATAGAACTGACCAATCTGATTATTCCCGGTCTGAACGACAGCCAAGAGGATTTAATGGGTTTGATTGACTGGGTGGCTGCCCTTAACCCGGGAATCCCCCTGCATTTCTCCCGCTATTTCCCCTGCTACAAATTAGAGGCGCCCCCCACTCCTTTAGCTACACTGGATCAGGCCCGCCGGCAAGCCCAGGCCAAGCTGAAATATGTTTATCTGGGCAATGTAGCTGATGAGGAGAGCAACTGCACCTTCTGTCCCCACTGCGGCCAGCGCTTAATCCGCCGCCGGGGCTACCGGATTCTGGAACAGTTGGTGCGCAATCAGCAATGCCCTGCCTGTCAAACCCCCATTCCGGTTGTAGGCAGTTGATGCGAAAACTTCCAGCCGTAAGCTGGTTCGCCCTTTTGCTCCTGTTCTTTGCCTGCCAGCAGCCAGCAGGGGTTTATCAGCAAAGCGCCTTTCTCATGGGCACCCTGGTGGAAATCCAGGTTGTCCATCAAGAATTGGAAGTTGCCCAAGAAGCCGTCTCCGCCGCCCTGGCCCGCATGCAGGCCATTGAAGCGGAAATGAGCCGCTTCCGCTCCGACAGCAGTGTAAGTCAAATCAATCTTGCCGCCGGCCAAAGGCCAGTAAAAATCAGCCCGGAGTTGTTTAAGCTTCTGCAGCGCAGCCGGGAGTGGGGCAGGCTCAGCCAGGGGAATTTTGACATCACCATAGGTGCGCTTTCCCGCCTCTGGGACTTTGAAAACCAAAAGCAGCCTGAGTCAGAGGTCCTATCCACTGCCTTGTCCCTGGTTGACTACCGCCGGCTTCAGCTTGATCCAGCCAAGTCAAGCGCTTACCTGTCCCGGAAAGGTATGGCTCTGGACCTGGGGGGCATTGCCAAGGGTTATGCGGTGGATGAGGCGCTGCGCGTTCTCAAGGAGCACGGAATCAAACGAGCACTGGTTGATGCCGGGGGAGACATGCGGGCGTTGGGGAATAAGGCCCCAAATCAGCCCTGGAAGGTTGGCCTCCAACACCCCCGCCGCTTTAAAGAGATTATTGCCGGCATTTCCCTGGACAATCAGGCGGTGGTTACCTCCGGGGATTACGAGCGTTTTTTCATAAAAAATGGGGTGCGCTATCACCATATTCTCGACCCTAGCAATGGTCGGCCCGTTCCCGGTATAATCAGTGTCACAGTGGTCGCCCCCTTGGCGGAAACAGCGGATGTCCTTTCTACAGCGGTTTTTGTCTTGGGAGTAAAAAAGGGGCTGGAATTGCTGGCCCAACAGCCAAACTGTGAAGCCCTGCTGGTTACCTCTAAGGGAAAAATCATTACCACTCCCGGTTTTCCTGCCCAATCAAAGCTCAAAAAACTTGACCTGACAGGGGAATAGGCGCTAAAGTAGGAGAACTGCACCGTCAATACTCCCTCTCCCCACCGGGGAGAGGGCTGGGGTGAGGGGGTATGTTTAAAACCGTCTGGCGACAATATTTAACCCGGGCCGATAAAATTATGCTGATTGCCTTTGCCTTTCTGGCCTTGGGCAGTTATAGCCTGTTGGGCTTTTTTCAAACCCCGGGGGAGCAGGTTGTGGTAGCGGTAGGCAAGCAAACGGTAGCCTCTTTTTCCCTGCGGGAGGAAGGGGATTACACTGTCAACGGAGTGCTGGGAGAGGTTGTCTTGCAAATCAAGGGAGGAGCGGTGCGCATATTAAGGGTTTCCTGCCCGCGCAAGATTTGTCGGCAGATGGGCTGGATCAAAAACAGCGGCGAGGTAATCGTCTGCCTGCCCAATCAGTTGATTGTGCGGGTTGCCGGACAAGCCGGGGGTGATTGGGATGCCATCGCCCGCTAACTTATCCCTTACTTCTGATCTGCCGCCTTCTTACACCCGCACCCGCAAGCTGGTTTTCCTGGCCCTGCTTACCACCTTTGCCGTGGCGGTGCATCTACTGGAGTTGAGCCTGCCCAACCCAACTCCCTGGCTGCGTTTGGGTTTGGCCAATATCATTACCCTGACCGTCCTGGTGCTCTTCGGCTTCAAAGAAGGGGTTGTGGTCAATTTCCTGCGCATTATGCTGGGGGCTTTCCTCAGCGGCAGTTTATTCAGCCCGGCCTTTATCTTGAGTTTTTGCGGGGGGATGCTGAGTGTGTTGGCGATGGGGTTTGCCCTCAGGCTCTGGGGCAACTATTTCAGCCTGATAGGAATTAGCCTGATCGGGGCTTACAGCCATATCCTCACCCAACTGGGTGTGGCCTATTACCTGCTGATTCAGCACCGGGGACTTTTCTACCTGCTGCCGCTTTTTTTAGTGGTGTCCCTGGTTACCGGCTTTATCAACGGTCTGGGGGCGGAAATCCTAAAGGGGCACCTGGAACAGTTGATTAAACGAGCGTAATATGCGATTAACCTATTCCAATTTGGCTGGCATCATTACTTTTTTCCTGCTATTTAATTGCCTCCCGGAAGCTGCTTTCGGCGGGATTTTGGAGGGCAAGAGCCTGGGCAAAAAGGATGAGCCGGTAATTATCTACGCCCAGCAATTGGAGCACCGGCAGGCGGAAGATCTGCTCATCGCTGAGGGGGCGGTGGATATCCGCCACGGCAGCGTGCGCCTGCGGGCCGATAGGGTGGAGTTAAATACCGAGAGCGGCCAGGTAATTGCCGAGGGGAACGTTATTCTGGACGAGCAGGCCAACCGCATCACCGGTAAGCGCATGGAGATAAATATCAAGACCAAGCTGGGCACGATTTACCAGGGAAACGGTTTCCTGGAGTCGGGTTACTATTTCAGCGGAAAAAAGGTTGAACGAACCGCTGAAGATGAGTTTATTATTGAGGAGGGCGGCTATACCTCCTGTGACCAGCCCCTGCCGGACTGGCGGCTCAAGGCCAAGAGATGCCGCCTGCACATTGAGCACTACGCCTATCTGAGTCATTTTACCTTTCGGCTGAAAGATGTGCCGATTTTATATTTCCCCTATGGCATTTTCCCCATCAAGACCAAGCGCTCCAGCGGTTTTCTAATTCCGCGCGCCGGCTATTCCAGCCAGGACGGCGGCTTTCTGAAAAACTCTTATTTTTGGGCCATCAATGACTGGAGCGACGCTACCCTTGGGGTGGATTATTTTGGCAAAAGGGGTATTGGAAAAAACCTGGAGGCCCGCTACGCCTTGAGTGAAGGGGATAAGGGGCAGGTAAATCTTTACCATATTGATGACGACATCACCTTGACCGAGCGCTGGCGGGTTAACCTTGATATCAAGCAGCAGTTGCCTTACGATGTTAACGGGGTGGTCTGGGTGGATGCCTTGAGTGACCGCCAATTTGACCGCCAGTTTGCTAACAAAATTGCCCGGCGCAACCGCCAGGAGCAGGAATCACTTTTTTCTTTCACTAAAAACTGGGGCTACTACAACCTCAACCTGTGGGGAAACTATTTTAAGGACCTTTACAGTGCGCAAAAAACGATTTCCCAGCGCATGCCCGAACTCAACTTCAATTCCGTCTCGCAACGCTTGGGCAGCAGCCCCGTCTTTTTTGAATGGGAAACAGCCTTTGCTTCATTACGAAGGGAAAGAGGTAACATCGTTGTTCTAGATACCCAGCGCGCTGATATCCACCCCCGCTTGTCTCTGCCCTGGAAATTACACAATGGCCTGGTCTTAACGCCGAGTGCGGGCCTGTGGCACACCGGGTATAGCAACACCCCTGCAGGGGGTTCTACCATTCGCAACATGTACGACCTTAAGCTGAGCTTGGACGGCCCCCAGGCATACCGCACTTTTGAGGCTGAAGGCTGGGGCAACCTAGAAAAAGTTAAGCACTTGGTTTATCCCAATATCACTTACACCTACATCCCCTATAATAATCAAAACAACCTTTACAATTTTGACGGCCTGGACCGGGTGGCACCGGCCTACAAATTGGATTATTCTATAATCAATCACCTGCTGGGTAAATTTCAGGGAGAGGGGAAAGATGCCCAAATCCGGGATTTGCTCACGGTTACCTTGAGCCAGAGCTTTGACTTGGCCGAGGAACGGCGCATGGTAAATCTGGGCAAAAATCCCCGCCGCCCCTTTTCCAATCTCAAGCTGGATGTAGAGGTCAAACCCACCCCCGGGCTGCGTCTGGATACGGAAACCTATTATAATGTATATGACGAATATATTGACCGCATTAACAGCGATTTTTGGCTTGAGCCCCCGGGAAAAATCTGGCATCTTACCGGCGGCTGGCGCCATGCCAGGCAAAATCCACAGCGCACAACCGCCACCGATTTTGTGCGGGCTGGAGGTGGCCTCCGCCTGGGATCCTGGCAACTGGACGGCTCTACTTACTATGACATTGAGAAACAGCAGAACGCTGAAACCCGCTATAAGATAACATACTTCTCCCAATGCTGGGGCATTTCTTTGAACTATGTGCTCCGTCCCTTAGAGGACGAGATCGGTATAATGATTGATCTCAAGGGGCTTGGTTCCCTGGGGCAGGGTAAATGAGGGTGAACAAACAAATTGGTCTTTCGGCCTGGGGACAGGCCGAAACCCTTGTAGGGGCGGTCGTCCCTGACCGCCCTGATTCGGGCAGACACAGAGGTCTGCCCCTACAAGAGGACAAGCCGAAAGACCTGAAAATTCCCTGGCAACAACAGGTGAAGACCCTGCCTGACAAACCTGGGGTTTATCTTTTCAAGGCTGAAAACGGACGGGTGATTTATGTGGGCAAGGCGGCCTGTTTGTCCAAGCGGGTACCAACTTATACCCGCCCTGTTTCCGACCCCAAAACCAGGGCCATGCTTGCCGCCGCCAGAGAGTTGGAGTATATAGTTACCGATAGCGAGTTGGAAGCCCTGATGCTGGAAAACGTGCTCATCAAGAAAGAGCAGCCTCGCTACAACGTAATCCTGCGCGATGACAAAAACTATCCCTACCTGCAATTGAACCCGGCCGAGGCCTTCCCCCGCCTGCGGGTAGTGCGGCGCATCGCTAAGAAAAGGGAGGGCTTGTATTACGGCCCTTATGTCCCCAGCAAGGCCCTGCGCAGCACCCTGAAACTGCTGGGGCGGGTTTTCCCCCTGCGCCAGTGCCCCCGCCTGGATTTCAAACGCCAGCGCCCCTGTCTCAACTATCAGATGAAGCGCTGCCTGGCCCCCTGCCAGGGCCTGGTGAGCGAAAAAGATTACCAGGAAATCGTGCAGCAGGTTAGGTATTTTCTGGAGGGGAAGAGCCGCCAATTGCAAGGGTTAATCCGCCGCCGGATGCAGGCCGCCGCCCGGCAGCTTCAATACGAGCGAGCCGCCCGTCTGCGGGACAACCTCCTGGCCCTGGAGCGGGTCAGTGAACAGCAGAAAATTATTTCCACCCACCCTTGGGATGGGGACGTAATCGGCCTGGCGAGAGCGTGTTGCCCAACTGTAGGAGCGCCTTCCAGGCGCGAACTATCGCGGCAAGATGCCGCTCCTACAAACACAAAACCCGAAAAATCGCCATTGGGCAACAACCCTGCAACAAGCTCCCAGGTAAGCTGTTTTGCCGTGCTCTTCATCCGCCAGGGGATGGTAATCGGGCACAAAAGTTTATTGATGGAGGGCGAGCAAGAAACAAACCCCGCCGAATTGCTGGCCGCCTTTATGCAGCAGCTTTATGCCCCTGGCGGGCCGCAAATCCCGCCCCGCATCCTTCTGCCCCAGGCCAGCGCCCAGCAAGCCCTGCTGCAAGAGTGGTTGGCTCAACTGGGGGGACGGCGGGTGCAATTGCTCGTCCCTAAGCGCGGCAAAAAGCGCCGGTTGGTTGAGTTGGCCGGGGAAAACGCCCGCAGCGCCCTGCAACAGCATCAGGCTCAAGAGGAGCGCAGCCTGGCCCTGATTTCCCAGGCCCAGCAGGAGCTGGGCTTGAAAACGCTCCCCAGGCGGATTGAGGGCTTTGACATATCCAATATTCAGGGGCAGCAGGCGGTTGGCTCAATGGTGGTCTGGCGGCAGCCGGGCTTTCTCAAGGCGGCCTATCGGCAGTTTAAAATCAAGACCGTTAGCGGGATTGATGACTGCGCCATGCTGGCCGAGGTGCTCAAGCGCCGCTATCAGCGCCTGCCGCTCGAAGACAAAGCGGATTTAATCCTGGTTGACGGGGGCAAGGGGCAGGTAAACGCCGCCCGACGGGTGCTGGATGAATTGGGACTGACCATTCCGGTTCTGGGGCTGGCCAAGCGGGAAGAGGAAATTTACTTTCCCCATAACAGCACGCCGCTCAAGCTGCCGGCAAGCTCAGCTACCCTCGGGCTGCTGCAGCGCATTCGCGATGAGGCCCACCGCTTTGCCCTCAAACATCACCGCCAGCGCCGCAGCAAAGCCGCCCTGCACTCAGGACTGGAGGAAATTCCCGGCATCGGCCCCCAGAGAAGAAGAGCACTGCTGGCTCATTTCGGTGCTCTGGAGGGGGTAAAGCAGGCTCCTTTAGAGGAATTAGAGGAGCTGCCCTTTTTATCCGCCCGGGTTGCCCAGGCCCTGCATGCTCACTACCATTTAACTTCCTCTCCCCCTGGGGGAGAGGATTGAGGTGAGGGGGGGCTTGATCTTTCGGTTTGTCTCAAGCCGAAAGACTAGAGGGTAGCGTTGCCCTTGAGTGTTTCGGTGTGTTCCACGCCAAAACATCAAGCAATTGTAGTTGCCTGATTTATCAGGTTATGATGGTCTGGTTTATCAGCCAACGGCTGCCCAATAAATTGGGCAACTACAAATATCAATTTGAACGTAACTTGGTATAAGATATGAGGTGTGCCCTATGCTTATTAAATCCGTTTTTCCCCCGGCACTTTTGTGCTGTATTTTGAGTTTATTTATTATGGGTTGTGTAGAGGATCACTATATATATTTCCCCTCCAAATATCCGGAAGGCTCCTGGGACACCGGCGGTTTGGACTTTCCCCTGGAGGACTGTTATTTCACTACCGCAGACGGGATTAAGCTGCACGGCTGGTTTGCCCCTCAGGAAGGGGCGGGCGCCGCAATCTTGTGGTTTCACGGCAATGCGGGCAATATAAGCAACAGGCTGCAACAGTTGGTTATGATGCGCCGCATCCTGGGGGTGAACATCTTTATCTTTGACTACCGGGGCTATGGCCGCAGCCAGGGCAAGCCCTCGGAAAAGGGGTTATACCGGGATGCTGAGGCCGCTTATCAATATCTGGCCTCCAGACCGGGGGTTTCGGGGGATTCCATTTATCTCTACGGCCAATCCCTGGGGGCGGCGGTGGCGACCTATCTGGCGCATGAAGGCCGGGGGGCCGGGGTAATCCTGGAGGCCGGTTTCAGCTCGCTGCTGAATGCGGCGGCGGGTATCTACCCCTGGCTGCCGGCGCGCTTTATTACCAGGGAGAGATACGACTCCCTGAAACGCATCCCCCGGCTTAAAATGCCGATCCTGATTATCCACGGCAGCCAGGACGAGGTTATGCCGCCAAAACACAGCCAAAAGCTCTACCAGGCGGCCTCGAAACCCAAGGAATTACTAATAATCCAGGGCGGCGGGCAT
>QIFF01000131.1 GCA_003230635.1 bacterium
GAAATCAAGCAGGAAAAACAAAAGCTGGACGATATCGTCAGTGCGATTGGGGCAGAGCTATCCGTAATTAATAAAGAAATGCAGCTAGTCTGGGTCAATGACAAGGTGATAGAAAGATTTGGCCCCCTAAATCCCGGGGGGCAACACTGCTATCGGATCTATTACCAGCGTCCTCAGCCCTGCCCTGACTGCCCGGCCCAGCAAACCTTCCATGACGGACAATTTCACCAAATAGAGCAAATCAGTGAAAAGGAAGACAGCAAGGCCCATCATCAGATCAGTACTACTCCTATTTACGGGCCTTCCGGCCAGGTGGAGCAAGTGCTGGTCTTGACTCAGGACATCACCCTGCAGAAACTCCAGGAACAGAATTTAATTGATTCCAAAAAGATGCTGGCGGTGGGGCAGCTTGCCGTGGGCTTGGCCCATGACCTGGGCAACCCCTTGAGCATCATTGCCGGCTCCTCTCAGTTTTGCCTGAAGACCCTCAACCCAACCCCCAAGATCAAGGAACACCTCCAGGTCATCACCCGCAACGTCAGCGCTTCCAACAAGGTAATCCAGGCCCTGCTCCAATTTGCCCGCCCCTCGGAGGACAGCGTAATGGAGGCAGTCAGCCTGATAGAGGTGGTTCAACGCACCCTTTTGCTGCTGAGTTCTGAGTTGGCTAAGGACCGGATCAAGGTGATAGAAGACTATCCCCAAAATCTGCCCAGCGTGCATGGGGATAAGGGCCAACTGGAGCAAGTTTTTGTTAATGTTATCCTCAATTCCCTTGAAGCCCTGCCCAAGGGGGGAGAAATCACAATCAGCGCCAAGGCTAACCGAGCTAAGCAGCAGGTTTGCCTCAGCGTTGCTGATAACGGACCGGGGATTGATCCGGAAAACTTGCAAAGTGTCTTTGAACCCTTCTTTACCACCCGCGTGCGCGGGGTGGGGCTGGGGCTTTCCATTTCCAAAAAGATTATTGAAAGCCACCAAGGAACAATCAAGGCCCAAAACCAAGACCCTGAAGGAGCAAAGCTTACCATTTGCCTGCCCTTTGCTTCCCGGATGAAAAAGGAGACTAGAGCATGAAAGAGCTGGTTGACAAAAAAACCATCCTGGTTGTGGATGACGAAGAGGATATGCGCTGGTTGTTATCCAATATCCTGGGAAGTGAGGGTTTTACCATCAAGCTGGCCGCAGACGGCCAGCAAGCCCTTGACTACCTGACCAAGGTTATGCCGGACCTGGTTCTGCTGGATATTAAAATGCCCCGCCTGGACGGAATCCAAACCCTGCAAAAAATCAAGCAGCGCCTTTACCCGGTACCGGTGATTATGCTCACCGCCTACGGGGACATTCGTTCCACGGTGCAAGCCATGAAGCTGGGGGCTCACGACTACCTTACCAAGCCCTTTGACAACGAAGAGATCATCTTTACCATTAAGCGGGCGGTGCGATACCACTGCCTGCAAAGAGAGGTAGAGGACTTAAAAAAACAGCTCCAGGATCATACCTCTCTGGTCGGTTTGATGGGTAACAGTCATCAGGTCCAACAGCTCAGCTACCAGGTGGACCAGGTCGCCAGAACCAACTTCACCGTTATCATCCAGGGAGAGACCGGCACCGGCAAGGAGTTGGTCGCCCATTTTATCCATAGCAAAAGCCTGCGCAAGGATAAAACCTTTGTGCCGGTGGACTGTAGCGCCATTCCGGAAAGCCTGATGGAAAGCGAGCTGTTCGGTTTTGAGAAAGGGGCCTTCACCGGCGCCAATCAATCCAAAGCGGGTTACTTTGAAATGGCCAACAAGGGGACCCTTTTCCTGGACGAAATCGCCAATATCCCCCCGGGAATCCAGAAAAAGCTCTTACGGATTCTTCAGGAACGCCGACTCTATCACCTGGGGGGTACTAAGCCGATTGATGTGGACGTACGGATTATAGCCGCCTCTAACATGCCCATGGAAGAAGCAGTGGAAGAAGGCAGCTTTCGCCGCGATTTGTATCACCGCCTGAATGAATTCACTATTTTTCTGCCTCCCCTAAGAGAACGAAGGGAAGACATTCTCCTCTTGGCCAAAAAATTTCTGGATGAGACCAACAGCGAACTGGGGAAAAAGATAAACGGCTTTTCGCCGCCGGCGATCAACCAGCTTTTGGCCTACGATTGGAAGGGAAATGTGCGCGAACTGCGCAACACCATTCGCCGGGCCGTGCTCCTAAGCCCGGATATTATTGAACCCCCGCACCTGTTTCAGACCCAGCAGGCTGCCAGCCATACCCAGGGAGATTTTCTGCCCCTGATGCAGACTGGTTCCCTCCACGAGATTACCCAAAGAACCGTAGAAGAGGTGGAAAAAAAGGTCATCCAAAGCACCCTGGAGAGCGCCAAGGGAAACAAGGCCAAAGCCGCCAAACTGTTGCAAATAGACTACAAAACCCTGTACCGCAAGCTGAAAAAATACCAGCTACAGTAGAGATGTCTTTCCCGCCCCCAGATTTTCCGCTTTGCCTTGCTCTGCTTAGTTTACTCCCTCCCAAATTTTTATACCATAAAGATAAAGGAAATAACTTGACATGCGTTGCAGAAGGGATTAGATTAGGGAGCTACGTTGACATAAAAGCTATGCTGACGGCTTCCTAAAAAGTCCATCTGCGGCGTTTTTCACCCCAAAAATTGGACAATTTTTGGGGTGAGCGGTCATTTTATTAAGGAGTCACACTACCTATGAATGCTTTGCTCTTAGTGGGTTTGGCTATTGCCGTGGGCTTGGGCGGCGGCAAGGGTTTCCAGCGCCTGAAGATTCCCCAGGTGGTGGGCTACATCATCATGGGAACCCTGCTGGGGACCTCTTTCCTGGGGATTTTATCGCTGGAGGTAGTAGAGTCTTTATCTCCGATGAGTAACTTTGCCCTGGGTCTGATCGGTTTTATGATCGGGGGGGAACTCAAGCTTTCGGTATTTAAGAAATTCGGCCGCACCATCTTTACCATTTTATTTGTAGAGGTCTTCGGCACCTTCTTTCTGGTGGTTCCGGCCATGTGGCTGATAACGGACAATCTCCCCGCAGCCTTAGTCTTCGGTGCGCTGGCCACCGCCACCGCTCCCGCCGCCACGGTGGACGTGCTCTGGGAATACAAATCAAAAGGCCCCCTGACCACCACCCTGCTGGCCATAGTCGGCCTGGACGACGCCCTGGCCCTGATAGTCTATGGCTTCGCCACCGCCTACGCCAAGGCCATGATTACCCACGCCGCCATTAACCTGAACAGTATGTTAATCACCCCGCTGACGGAAATCGGCGGCTCCATTGCCCTGGGCTGCGCCTGCGGCATGCTGCTGGGGATGGCCAGTAAGAAAATGCGGAGCGAGGGCGAACACCTGACGCTGATTATCGCCAGCGTCCTGCTTTGCGGGGGAATCGCCAACCAGTTTCACCTCTCGCAGATCATGGCTTGCATGTTCCTGGGCATGACCATAGCCAACCTGGAATTTGTACGCAGCGAGCAGGTTTTCAGAATAATTGAGAGAATTACCCCGCCGATTTACATCCTTTTCTTTGTCCTGATCGGGGCCAAGCTGCAAATCAAGCTGCTACCGGCCATGGGCCTGGTTGGTATAGTTTATATCGCGGCCAGGTCGGTCGGCAAGTTAGTGGGGGCTAACCTGGGGGGCAGAATTTCCAACGCCGAGGAAAGCGTGCGGAAATACCTGGGATTTTCCCTTTTCTCCCAGGCCGGAGTAGCGATTGGTTTATCCCTGGCCGTAGCCCAGGAATTCAGCCGCTTCGGTGCCGCCGGACAAGAGCTGAGCGCCCTGGTAATCAACGTTATCACCGCCACTACCTTTGTAGTGCAAATGATCGGCCCCCCCTGCGTCAAATACGCCATCACCAAAGCCGGGGAAGTCGGCAAGGGTAGGTAGGCGGGCAGTGCCCGCTCCCAACTGAGGGAGGCCTATCTAAACAGCCTTTGTTCTCAGACCAGGTGGTGGATTTAGGAAGGTTTTTCTGGTTGACATTTATTTTGAATTGTGTAAAATTAAGCCCTGCTTGTGCCTGTAGGAGAAAAACCCGCTAAAGAGGAAGCCGCCATGGAGTGGTTTATCGCTTCTGGGGACTGGTTGCGGTTATCTTGGGAATTTTTGTACTTTATGCAGCTTAATTTTTCTAAGAAAGGAGAAGGAGCATGGCTTATACGATTACCGATGAATGTATCGCCTGTGGCGCTTGTGAACCGGAATGTCCGGTCGATGCTATCAAAGAGGGAGATCCTATTTATACTATTGACGCCGAGGTCTGCGTGGAATGTAAGGGGCATTATGATGTCCCTAATTGCACAGAAATCTGTCCGGTAGATTGCTGCGTTCTCGTGGAATAACTTTTCTCGCCTAGTATCACAGTTTGTTCCCGGCTCGGATTGTATCGGGAGGAAAACATCAATGGCAAGGATAATGAAAAAATGGGGCCTGTTGCTGCTTGTTTTTCTTTATCTAACTGGTCTGGCGGCTTGTAGCTATCTGCCCAAAAGACGTAAGCGGACTTCGCAGGAACGGGTAAGGCACTCCATCAAACAGTTTGACAAAGATACAAACCGGATTAAGGGTAAGGATGAGCCGGGAAGACTGTTTTAGGCTGGCAGAAGCCTGGCAAAACGCTGGAAAAGAGTTTGTGCCTGTCTTTGTAGGGTCTTAACCTGTCTGCGGCTGGCCCGGCGGATGCCTTCAATCTGCTGGGGGCTGTAAATCCCACTCAGCTCCTCTTGATATTCCTCCAACCACTCCTCAATCATCTTCAAGTTTACTTCCAAGTGAAATTGGAGGGCATAAATCCTGTCTGCCAGGCAAAAACCCTGGTTGGCAAAAAGGTCTGAACTGCCCAGGGGTGTTGCCCCCGGCGGCAAATCAAAGGTATCGCCATGCCATTGGAACACGTTAAGGGGAGAGGGAAAACCAGCCAATAATCCCTGCGCTTGGGCCTGGGGAGTCAAACAAACAGGGTACCAGCCGATTTCCTTTTGTCGGCCGGCGTAAACCCTGGCACCGGCGGCCTTGGCAATTAGCTGTGCCCCCAGGCAAAGACCCAAAGTCGGCTTGCCCCGGCGGATAGCTTCTTTAATTATCTCATTTTCGGTTTTCAAAAAGGGATATTGCTGCTCCTGATAGACATTCATGGGGCCGCCCAGAAAAACCAACCCCGCCGCACTTGCCCAATCCGGGGGCGGCACTTCTCCATCGTAAAGATGTACCACCCGCAGTTCTATCCCCTCCTGTTCCAAAACCGCCGCCCCGGTTCCCAGCTTTTCACAGGCGATATGTTGAAAAATGAGAACGTGCATGGGTTATAATCCTCTTGTCAAATAAATTTTTGTTGGGTTTCATTGCCATTCAACCCAACCTACTACTACTACTACTGGATCAGGCGGCTCTTATCTGCGCTGCAGCCGAGCAGCACAACGAGCCATATCTGCGAAACGCATACCATACTTCTGTAGAAATAATACTGGAAGCTAGGAAATCCCGGTGAAATTCTGACCAGGATGTATACAAAGTGGCAAACGCAACCTTGATATTACCTGCTCTATTTTCTTCAAGGACCAAATGTAATTCCCCTTCTTGAGCAGGTTTTTCAAGCAATGAGAATTTCTCAATTAACTGTTTTGTTTCATGGATCAATTTCTTAAGCTGAAAATCAAAGTAATCAAGAACAGTGTAAAACCCACCCCTTAACACCATTGTACTGAGTCGATTCCAAGAATCTCTGTTTACAACACCTTTCTCCCACAGAGCCACACCGATTGACTCCAAGTTAATCTTGCGAAGTGTTGGCAAATCGATAAACCCCTCAGTATGCATTTGTTTGCGCAATAACATAGAGGAATCAACTGCCCTTTCCAGTGCACCTGAAGATGCACTAAGGTGGTGGTTAATTTTTTTTACCGTGGTTGTGTGTCCATCAAGTTCGGTCAATATTAAATCCTCAAGACAGACATTTGCATATTCTAGTTCAGCATATGCGATGCTGACATACCTAGAAAGTTGGGTAGAGTTTCTAATAAACTGATTACACGGTTGATGATTCTTTGCACCCATTGCTTTCTCCTTTCCTAAGAGTAGTAGTAGTAGGTTGGGTTGAGGAACGAAACCCAACAAATCCTCTCCCCAGACCAACCGGACAGTGCCCGGGGCGACTCGCCCTCTATTGGCAATCCTGACAGACCACCCGACACTCCTGTACCCATGACCTGGCTGACTCAGCCAGGGCTTGCATCTGCTGGGCGGGGAGGGGTTTAACCTCTGCTAAGGCGGGATCAAGGGTGGAAGTGGGATTGAAGCTCTGCAGGACTAATCTTTTGGCTCCGGCGATCTGCTCAAACATATCTTCGCAATCACGCCGACTCAGCAGGGTGGGGCAAATCGTGGTGCGGAATTCATAGTCGGTCTTGCCGGATAAAAGCAAGTCGCAGCTCTGGCGGATTCTTGCCGTTTCAACCGCTTTGCCCGCCACCCGGCGGTAGCGCAGCTCATCCAGGGGCGCCTTCAAATCCATAGCTACATAATCAAGTAAGCCCTCTGTCAAAAGCCTGGACAGCATTTGCGGCTTGCTGCCGTTGGTATCCAGCTTAACCAAAAACCCGTTCTCTTTGACAGCGGCAATTAGGGCGGGAAGGTCAGGGTGCAGGGTCGGCTCGCCCCCGCTGATTACCACTCCGTCAATCCAGCCCTTAAATTTGCTCAGGCGTTCCAGGACATCTTCCAGGGCAAACCCGGCCAATTTCTGCGGGGATAATACCAATTGATGGTTGTGGCAATAGGGACAGCGGAAGTTACAAGAGGGTAAAAAAATAACTGAGGCAATTTTGCCGGGCCAATCCAGAAACGAAGTTTCCAGAAAGCCTTTGATTATGTCCATTCAATTTTTTAACCACAGAGAACACAGAGGAAAAGAATTTTTTCTCTGTGCCCTCTGTGGTTAATCTATGCCAAGGTGTTCTGATAAGACTGCTTGATTTCATCCAGGCTGGGAATATCGCCCCGCCATTCCGCCAATTCAGAGTCGTCATCCGCATCCACCAGCAACATGGTGGGCAAGGCCATTACGCTGTGGAAGGCTCCTTCCGCCAGGCCATCCACCGTATCCATATTGTAATCCACCACATTCAAGCCTTCCTGTTTCAGGGTTTCACCCAGTTGCTTGGCCGCAGGACAACGGGGACAACCATCACGCCAGAAAAGTTTTACCGATTTCAAAGTCTTTCCTCCTTTTGCTAAATGGATTAGGGTTGATTACAAATAAAAACAGTCATCGGTCTTCAGTCAAAGGCTAAAGACCAGTCTTCAGTCAACAGTCGTCAGTCAAAGAAAGATTTATTCCTAGACTGATGACTGACAACTATCTTTGACGGTCGACTGATTCAAGCGATTAATCTTTCTTCTGCGTCCTCTTCCGGTGGAGAGACAGCGGCAAAAAATTTCCTTGAGCGGTAACGCTCATGCAGCTCCCCGATTTTCCCCTTGTTCCAGGTAGAAGTTTTGGTAAAATAGCCGGTGATGCGGGTAATGCCGTCAACCTTGGACGACCCGCAATAGACGCAAGTCTCTTCCAGCCCGCGGCTGGTGCGCTGGCAATCGTTACAGGTGGTGAATTCCGGGGAAAAGGCGATTTGGTCGTTCAGGGTTTTGTTAAACACCTTGGTGATGAAATTGGCCAGTGATTCCGGTGTAGGCTGACTTTCTCCCAGCCAGATGTGGGAAATGGAGCCAGCCGGGATAATGGGATGAAATTTGCCCTCCATCTGCACCCGTTCAATGGGATTTACCGCCGCTCCTACATTGAGCAGGGTGGAGTTGGTGTAATAAACCTCGCTCCGGGATAAGTCCCCCTTCAGCACAGAGGCCGCCCGCGGCGAGTAATAATGCAGGTCCAGCTTGGCAAAGCGGTAGGCGGTGGATTCGGCCGGGCTTTGCTCC
>QIFF01000172.1 GCA_003230635.1 bacterium
CACCCTTTCAATTCTGTTAACTGTTTCTTCCTGTAGGCCCATGATCAGGAACTATATCCGCCAGAGAAGGCAGCGGGAGTTGGCGGGCGGCGGTTTTGGAGAAACCTTTGCACCTTACTATGATACCAAAACCGTAATCACGATAGCCGGGAAGGTTACCAAAGTCGAGACCTTTGTGGCAAAGCTAATGAGAGTTGAAGCGGTACGGGTCTTTGTGCAAACTGAAAGCCGAAACTACGAAGTTCATTTAGGCCCGGTTTGGTATATTAGCAAGCAACCTTTTAGCTTGAAACCAGGGGATGCCGTTACGGTAACCGGGTCTCTGATTGACGATAAAATTATGGTTCAGCAGTTTGAAAAAGGGGGGCAATCCTTTTTACTCAGAAGTAAAGAAGGACAGCCCAAATGGTTTAAGTCGCTGCTTGAGGACGCTCCAGAAGGCAGTCAAATCTCTCCCTAATTTGTTCTCTTGCACTATCTTACCTTCCAATTTGCTCTACCTATCCCACTCAGGAATGCCATATATTTAGCCCAAGCATGGCATTCCTGCCATAGTCGGGCTGAAAAAACCGCTGTTATATCCTCTATAGTTTCTGCCTTTTTAAATCAAGAGTTATCATAAACAACAAGTAGTTAGAGTAACCATTCCCCTGCCGAAATCCTTTTCCCACAAAAATGGTATATTCCTTGCTCTATATCTTAATACCGCTTGTTGGTAAGCGGCTCCTAATTGGATTTCGCTGTATCGCCAGGCTGTAAGGACAACCCCCTATGACAAAAACTATTGTAAGAGACCTCATATCCGCCGAGGGTATCCAGGTTATAAAAAAGAGCCTTTATCTCCTGGTGGGCGTACCTTTAACCCTTACCGGCTATGCGTCTCAAAAGCGCAGACACATATGTAAGCACTGTCAAGGGCACAGCTGTCCCTTTTTTAAACAATTGGGCGAATTACTTGCTCCCTCAAACTAGAGACAAGACCATGTCCGAGCTTGCCATTACCTTTGTCCAGGGAAAAAATACTCTTTGGAAAAAGCTGGTAACCATTCTTCAAATGGTCAAGTTTTCCCATACCGTTTTTGCTCTCCCGATTGCTTTGATGAGTGCCTTCCTGGCAAGTGAGGGCTGGCCGCCAACCAGTAAGCTGGTTCTGATTATCTTGGCGATGGCTGGGGCGCGCAATGCGGCAATGGCCTTCAACCGGCTGGTGGATATGGAGTATGACCGCATCAATCCCCGCACTGGAAACCGAGCCTTACCCCAGGGAAAACTGTCCTGCAACCAGGTGAAGGTGTTTATTTTTGCCTGTAGTGCTCTTTTCATCGGATCGGCTTATCTTTTGGGCCGCTTAGCCTTTATCCTTTCCCCCGTCGCTCTGGCGATAATCTTTTTCTATTCCTATACCAAGCGGTTTACCGCTTATTCTCATCTGTTTTTGGGAGTTGCTTTAGGCTTGGCCCCACTTGGAGCCTGGGTAGGGATTAAGGACAGCTTGAGCCTGGTACCCTTGGTGCTGGGGTTGGCAATTGTCTTTTGGGTGGCTGGGTTTGACATTCTCTACGCCTGCCAGGATGTCGAGTTTGATCGGCAAACAGGGCTGCACTCCATCCCTCAGCGTTTTGGGATTGGCCCCGCCCTCCGGATTTCGGCGGGCTTTCACCTGGCGACCGTCGGGCTTTTGCTCTGGGTAATGTCCTCAGCCCAGTTAGGATTTTTCTACTTCTTAGGCTGGTTGGGGGTAACCCTTCTACTGGCTTATGAGCATTACCTGGTAAGACCGCATGACCTGAGCGGTCTTAATAAGGCCTTCTGCTCGGTTAATGCGCTGGTTAGTATAATCCTCTTCCTGGGGACAACGCTTGACTGTCTGTTGTAGGGGCGGTCGTCCCTGACCGCCCTGGGCAGACACGGAGGTCTGCCCCTACATTTGAGGAGGTTCTGCTATGGCTTTTGTATCGGACCCGGCTTTATTTCCAATTGCTGCCAAGGTAGAAAAAGGCCTGCGCCTGGATGCTGCTGACGGCCTGACTTTGTTCAATTCCCCTGATCTGCTGGGAATCGGCGACCTGGCCAACCTGGTGCGGGTCAGAAAAAATCAAAATAAAACCTATTTCATTTGTAATGTTCATATTAACTATACCAATATATGCAAGAATAACTGTGCCTTTTGTGCCTTCAGCAAGAAGAGGGAGGATAGCGGCGCCTACGTCATGGACTTGATAGACGTATTGGATCATGCCGCCCGGGAGGCCCTGCCTGGTTTGAGGGAGTTTCATCTGGTGGGCGGCCTTAACCCGGACTTGCCCTTTGACTACTACCTGAATATGCTGCGGGTGCTTAAGCACAGGTTTCCCTATGTACACCTTCAGGCCTTCACCGCGGTAGAAATTGGTCACCTGGCTGAGATTAGCGGGTTATCGCTAAGAGATACCCTCCTGGCGCTGCGCAAGGCAGGCCTGGGTTCCTTGCCCGGGGGAGGAGCAGAGGTTTTCAGCCCGCGCATCAGGAAGAAGCTGTGTCCCGAAAAAATGAGCCCCGAAAAATGGCTGCAAATCATGCGTCAGGCCCATCAACTGGGAATCGCCAGTAATGCCACCATGCTTTACGGTCATCTTGAGAGCAAGGCGGAACGGGTGCAGCACTTACTCCAGCTACGCCGGCTGCAGGACGAAACAGGCGGGTTTATGTCCTTTATCCCCCTTCCCTTCCATCCCAAAAACACTCAATTATCCAACCTCCAGCGCACCAGTGGAGCTGATGATTTAAAAACCCTGGCCGTTTCCCGCTTGATGCTGGATAACTTTCCCCACATAAAGGCCTTTTGGATTATGTTGGGGGTGAAACTGGCTCAGATTTCGCTTAAATTTGGGGTGGATGATATTGACGGTACGGTGAGGGAAGAAAAAATTACCCATGCCGCAGGGGCAAGCACCGCCCAAGGGTTGAGCCGCAACCAGCTAAAGCAATTAATCCTGGACGCCGGCCAACTGCCGGTGGAAAGGGATACCCTCTATAATCCTATTCGCAGGGCGGCCCGTCCAGAGCTGCCTGCGAGCAGGGCTAAAGCCCTGCACCACACAAAAGAGAGAATCTATGCCTAAAATTCACCTGGGCCTGGTCCCTTATTTAAATGTTAAGCCCCTGATTTATCCCCTGCTCAGCGGGGAGCTGAGGCACAATTTCAGCTTGCACTTTGCCCCGCCAAGCCAACTGTCCAAAGACCTGAAAAAGGGGAAACTGGATGCGGCGCTCATTCCCTCCATTGAATACGCCTCATCTGATGGGTATCTGATTTTACCGGAGCTAGCCATCGCTGCCAGGGGGGCTGTGCGTAGTGTTCTTTTGTATTCCAAGAAACCGTTCTCTGAGATAGAAACAGTGGCGTTGGATACGGCCTCGCGCACCTCGGCCTCCCTGGTCAAAATCTTATTGGCCCAACGCTTAAAGCGGCAACCCAAGTACATTGAAGCTACCCCACCCCTGGCCCAGATGCTCAAAGAATCCGATGCAGCCTTAATCATTGGTGACAATGCCTTGCAAACCCCGGCCAAAAACTACTATCAAATGGATTTAGCCGAGGAATGGCTGAATTTGACCGGACAGCCTTTTGTTTTCGCCTTCTTTGCCGCCCATCCCTTTAAGCACCTGGAGGAAACGTGGCAGACCCTGCTGCGCGCCAAGTCCATGGGAACAAAAAAGATACCCCTGATTGCTTACCGGGAATCCCTTAATTTGGGCCTAAGTTACTTTACCTGCCTGGATTACCTTATCCAGCGCATTTCTTACGATCTTTCCCCGGCGAAGCTGGCCGGGCTGGAAAGCTTTTACCGGCTCGCAAGAGCCAATAATTTGATCAGAAAGGATGTGACGTTAAAATTTTATCAGCAGAAAGAAAAATTCGCTCCATTAGTGCCAAGGTGGAGACTGGCGAACGCTTAAGCGCAGATGAAGGCCTTTTTTTACTGGAGAAAGGGGAGCTGCTTTGGTTGGGGCGCCTGGCCGGCATCATGCGCAACAGGCTGCATCCAACATTTATTGCCACCTACACCACTACCTGCAACGTCAACTACAGCAATATCTGCATCTGCGGTTGTAAGTTCTGCGCCTTCTACCGCTCCGAAACCCATCCCCAGGCGTATCTGTTTAGCATTGAAGAAATCCTAAGCCGGATAGGAAAGGCCCTAGCCCAGGGCGGCATCCAGATTCTTCTTCAGGGCGGGCTGCATCCCCGCCTGGGGATGGACTATTTTGAAGATTTGTTCGCCGCAATTAAGCAGCGCTACCAAATTCATATTCACGCCCTTTCCCCGCCAGAGATTATCCACCTGTCCAAGTTGTCCAAGCTAAGTGTGCGGGAGGTGTTGCAGCGCCTTAAGGCAGCCGGCCTGGACTCCCTGCCGGGCGGGGGGGCGGAGATTTTGAGCCCGCGCGTTAGAACCCTGTTGAGTCCGAAAAAATGCTCGGTGAGCGAATGGCTGCAGGTCATGGAGACTACTCATAAGCTGGGAATGTGCAGCAGCGCCACCATGATGTTCGGCCATCTGGAAACCAAGCAGGAGAGAGTAGAACATCTTGTCAGAATCAGGGAACTGCAGGATAAAACCCAGGGTTTTACCGCCTTCATCCCCTGGACATATCAAGCCGGTAATAACGTCCTGGGTAAGGATCTTCTGACATATGGGGAAAGCTCAGGGCTGGACTACCTGCGCACCCTGGCTGTCAGTCGTCTTTTACTGGATAATCTCCCCAACATACAAGCGTCCTTGCTCACCCAGGGGCCCAAGATTGCCCAGCTTGCGCTCATGTTTGGGGCTAATGACCTGGGGGACTTGCTCCTGGAAGAGCATGTGCTGCGGGCGGCCGGGGTTCGCCAGCAACTGCCCCTGCTTCAGTTGCAAGACTTGATCAGCGAAATGGGTTATCAACCGAGACTGCGGAATACCTTACACCAGTTGGTTGAGAATCGGGTGGTAGTTGCAAGTCAAGGTCAAGGGTGTCTTGAAAACAACCTATTGAAAAAGAAGGGAGGCAAAAAAGATGAAAAGATTAATCGCCTTATTAATACCCGTGTTAACAATATGTATTTTAAGTTGTTCTTCACCGGATGAAAAGAAGAAGGAAAAAACCACTTCCATGGAACCAACCAGCAAAGATGCCATCATACCCCTAATGTCCAAAACCCAGCAGAATCTGCGTTATCTTATTTATGGTTTGATGAGCTTTGATGAGGTCAAAGTAAATCGAAGCACCGTCAACCTGGCATCCATCAGCCAGCATACGTGTAACCTGACCAACTACCAACACCGAGGTTCGGTGGAAGAGTGGGAAGCACTGTGTAAGGATCTGCAAGATCAGGTTAACGCCCTTAAGGAACACTCCGAGAGAGAAGAGCTTCCGCAAGCAGCAGCTTCTTTTGGCAAGATGCTCGCTGTTTGCATAGATTGCCATGAAAAGTATCAGCCTAAAAAAGGGTAAAAGGCATCCGGGTGCCTTGAAAAATGAGAATTTTCGTTCAAGATCAAGGCATGCGAAAAATTTAACCGGAGGCATATGTTTGATATTCCGAGGATTAAATTTTGAGCATAACGCAGATATTGGAAGAAAAGGCCATTTTTCAAGGTGCCCATCCCGGTTTGACAGCGCAAGGGGGGCTGACACCAACGCTGGTTAAACGGCGAGAGGGATTTGCAAATCAAGGGGGTGAACAAGATTAAACTGGCAGTGATTGGCGGCAGTGGGGCTTATCAACTGGCGAAAACCAACTGGGGCAAGAGGGGAAAGCCGGAAATTGTGGCTACTCCTTTCGGGCCGTCTGCCCCTTTGCACACCTTTATTCCCCCAGACACACCGCCCTTTATCTTTATTTCCCGGCACGGAGAAAAGGGTTACCATACCAGCGCCCCTTTTGTTAACTACCGCGCCAATATATGGGCTTTAAAAGAGAAAGGGGTGGAGCGGATTGTCTCTTGGAGCGGGCCCGGGGCGATTAACCAGGGCTTCCAAGTGGGGGATTACGTTATTCCTCATGATTTGATTGACTTTACCAAGGCCCGCGCCGGCACTTTCTTTAGGCAAAAGGGACTGGGTTTTATTCGCCAAAATACACCTTTTTGCCCTCAGGGACGGCAAGCCTTGCAGCAGGCTTTGGAACAGGCCGGGGTATCTTTTCATCCCGGGGGGGTGTATTTATGCACTGAGGGGCCGCGCCTGGAAACCCCGGCAGAGATCAAATTCTTTGCTCTCATCGGGGCCGATATGGTGGGAATGACCCTGGTTCCTGAAGTCTTTCTTGCCCGGGAACTGGAGATGTGTTATACCTCCCTGTGTTATATCACCAATTATGCCGAGGGCATTAAAGAGCTGCCTTATGACTCGGGGGTGCTCTTTGAAGGCGGCCTGCCGGCGCAGGATTTTCAAAAGCTGACAAGCTCCGTAGAACAAATCGGAAAACTCCTGCCCCAAATCCTTAAAACACTGGCGCTAAGTGAACGCTCCTGTACCTGTAAGGACGCAATGCTGCGCTACCGCAAGCGTGGTGATATCGGTCAGGATTGGCATACTTGGATGGATACAAAATGATTTACTGCGCCCCATATATCCTACCAGTAGACACTGAACCCCTGTTAGACGGGGCGGTAGTGGTTGAGCAAGACCGGATTGTGGCTGTCGGCCCAAGGGAGTTAATCTGCTCAACCTATTCCTCCCATGAAACAGTTGAGTTCCCACAGCACATTTTAATGCCCGGGCTGGTCAACTGCCACACCCACCTGGAACTGAGCGCCCTGGCGAATAAGATACCCCCTGGGCTGGCCTTTAGCGACTGGCTGCGTAAGGTAATTGAACTGCGTTCTCTCTGGAGAGGGGACGAACTAAAGACCTCCATCCAGCAGGGAATCAAGCGTATAATTGCCTCGGGCACCACCTGCGTGGGAGACATTTCTACCTCTGGCCTTTCTAAAAAACTGTTGGAAGAGGCCGGTCTGCGGGGGATAGTTTTTCTGGAGGCAATCAGTTTTCAGCCCGAGCGGGCAGAATTTGTGCTGGCTCAATTGGAAGCCAGGCTGGTAGAGTTCAGTCTCGCCGGCGGCCGGGTACAGGTAGGAATTGCCCCCCATGCCCCTTATTCGGTTTCTCCTGCCCTGTTTCGTCAAACAGCGGACATGGTTACAGCCTGCCCTGATGATGTTTATAAAATGACTGTCCATCTGGCTGAAAGCCAGGAAGAGGAGCTTTTCCTGAGTAATGGCTCAGGGCCGTTGCGCCGGCTTCTTGAATGGCGGGGAAGCATGGATGAAACCTGGCAGCCGCCGGGCTGTTCAGCCGTGCAGTATCTGCACCGTTTGCAGGCGCTACCCCCCAAGCTTTTGGCAGTACATCTGAATTATTTGCAGCCCGAAGATTATCCACTACTGGCACAGCAACAGGTGCAGGTGGTAACCTGTCCCGGCAGTAATGCTTGGCTGGGACATAACAATCCCCACCTTCAGGCCCTGCGGCGGCAAGGTCTAAACCTGGCCCTGGGAAGCGATAGCCTGGCCAGCAACGATGACCTCAACCTCTTTAAGGAAATGCGCACTCTGGCCCGGCAAAATCCCTGGCTGCAATTTGATGAGCTTATTCAAATCGCCACCCTGGGAGGGGCCAAGGCCTTAGGTCTTGAAGGTCAGGTCGGCTCTTTAACCCCCGGCAAACAGGCGGACATGATTGCCGTAGCAGCTCCCCTGCATCTGGCCGGGAATAAACTGGCCCAATATGTGGTTCGGGAAGTAAAGCAGGCTGAGATGATAATGGTAGCTGGAGAGTTACCCAAATCCACCGCCTAGTCTGAAAACAAAGGCTGTCCAGAGAGGTTCAGAGCAAGGCGCCGAGCCGATTTGAGCGCAGGCGTAGCAAGGCTACGTTGAGCATCAAATCGGTGAAGGCAACGCAGCCTCTGGG
>QIFF01000086.1 GCA_003230635.1 bacterium
CACGCTTGCCCCAAATCAACTGGAAGTTAAAAACCTTTTCGTATTGGGAATCAAAGAGAACGATCCCCATCATATCACTGTCGCGCAACTGTTGTAACACCCGCTTGGCGGCCCTCTTGGCCAAATCCAGCTTGTCTCCCTCCATACTGGGTGAGCGGTCAAGCAAGACCATCAACAAAACCTGCTTGAATTTATAGGAAACATTCTGGTCCATATTAACCGGCATAATTTCCTCTAAGGGGGTTTGATGGTATCCCCCGGAGCTGAAGCTTTTCGCTCCTCCGAGCATCAAAAAACCGCCGCCCAAATCAGCTACATAGCGTTTAATCATATTCATTTGCTCCAGGCTGAGCGCCGACCTGGGCACATTGTTGAAAACCAAACCGGCATAGGGCGACAATTCACCAATTTCTTTGGGGAACTGGGTGCTCTTTTTCACTACCACCTCAATTTTGTTACGCTTAAGCACCTTGGCCAAAAACTGGGTGTCTCCCCCCTTGCCCTCAATACAAAGCAGTTTGGGATTACCCTTGACCGTAATTGCTCCCATAGCCTGATTATTTTCCTGATTGGTATCCTCAATTGCCAGCAGCAGCACCCGGCAGAAATGGGGGCCGGCGCTATCCAGGCGCTGCACCCATTTATGGATATTTAAGCCGGGGACCAAATTCTGCGGCTGGCTGGCTTTTTCCTTCCCGTCAATGAACAGCTTCAAAACCGCCTTGCTATTCACCAGGTTAAGGTTATTCAAACGCACCTTGATTTCAAAGGCCTCACCCTTTTGTACTCCGGGAGGTACAGTCAACTCCTCAATAAGAATCTCTTGCATTTCCCTGGGCGGTGCCAGGACTGGATAAATAGGGACACCCTGGCTGCCGGCTAATTTGGCGGCTTTAATTAATTGCCCCAGGTTTTCATTGCCGTCAGTCAGCAAAACCAGGCGGCTGGTATAACCCAAGTGCGCCGAAGAAAGGGCTGCCTCCACCCCCGCCGCCAAATTGCTGAAACCGGGATTCGGCAAATCGCCCAGGGGCTTTTCCAGAAGTTCCCCCATCTGCTCGGGGTCACTAAGCTCCAGCATTGACTTAGCCTCTTGGCCGCAAGCTATGAGCCCCACCTGAGCCCCTGAGGGGAGGGCCTTGCTGGTGCGCAGCATATAGTCCTTAAACCAACGCCCCTGGCGCGGCGAGATGCTGCCCGAGGTATCCAGTACCCAGAGCAGACTCAGATTACCGAAACGCCCCCAGGCAATTTCAAACCCCGCCAAGGCCAGAATTAATAAGAGCCAAACCAGGGAACGCAAGACGGTAAAGGTATAAAACTGACTGGCGCGAAAAAAAATCCTGGCATTGCGGGCCATATACCAGCTCAGGGGGATTAAAGCTAACAAAAGCAAAAAATAGGGGTGGGTGAAGCGCATAATTACTCCAGTTTCAATTGACGATTACTTTCTTCCAATCGACAATCCGTCCTTACTCCCTAAGATACAGCCACCATTCGCCCAATAAACAGAGCGCCGCACATAGTAACAAGACCCGCCATAATTCGTGGGGTTCCTGGCGCAGCTTTAAAGCCGCCACTTTCTGCCCCTCCTGTTTCTGTACCTGTCTTCTTTCCTCCAGCACCAGGTTGGCTTCACTTTCATCCAGCAGGTTGGCCACAAAGGTGGATTGGATTTTGTTCCCCTCCACATCTAAAGTCCGAACCCGATAGACCCCGACATAATTAGTTCTATCATAGTGGAATTTTGCCTTCTGAGGGGTAAAACGCTCTTCTTCCCCCCGAGGGTTGGTTACTACCACCTCCTTGAGGGGACGGGGGGAGCTTAACAAGTAAGGCTCACCCGTTTTGAGCCTTTCCCCCTTATAAGCGGATGAAGCCAGCCAGTCCAGGCAGTTGAGCAGCAGGATAATTCCGCTTACGTCCTGAGAGTCAGGGAAAAGCAGGGGCTGTAAATCAAAACAGAAAACCAACTGTTTGAATCCCCTTTCCTCCCCCCAGAAGGCCAGGGGGAGCTGGGGAGTGCCGATCAGCAGATTGCCCCAGCCCGGCAGGCGCACATCCTGGGCTTGCTCGATTACCAGTTTATCCAGGAAATCCAAATACTTGAGGCTTGGATGCCGGCGGTCCCAGTCCAGGATTTGGGGCTGGGCTATGGGTTGGCGAAGGGTTTTCCACAAGCCGTGGCCCGGGGGGGCGTCAATCAAAAACGAATGTATAGGGAAATGTTTGGTAGGGGCGGATTGATGAAAAATCACCAAGCGATAGCCTGCCAGCAACCCTGAGTCAAACTGCTCAGGCAGAATGCGGCTGTAATTAATCCTGCCGGTCGCCGCCGCCAGCCGGGCAAAATCCTCTTCCATGGCATCATTGGGAGTCACCAAAAGCACCGGCAGGGGTTGCCGCTTCTTCAGCAGTAAATAAGCTGCATTATCCGCCGCCAGGGCGTCTTCCGCCTCCAGTTCAACCTTGAGCACCCCCTTTTTGTTGCGTAATTTGAGAGGGAAATTCTGGTGCGAATGGGGTAGCAAATTTAAGCGCTTGCGCTTTAGCAGCCGTCCGTCCAGGGAAACCTTGAGCCAGGTTTTCCTGGCCCTGGCGCTGGAATTAACCAGCCGGATATAAACCGTCTGTTCCTGCTCGGCATACAGACCCTGGTAAGCGTCCAGGCCGGTAATGGCCAGATTCTCGGCGCTCTGGCCTACCTTAATGATACTTAACTGCTGCCTTAGTTCCAGGTTGTCCAGCAGCCACTGTTCGCTGTCAGTAATCAAGTGAATCTGCCCCCCGGCATAGCCGCGCAAGAAAGAGCGGGCTAAATTCAACGCCGCCTGAAAATTTGTGCCCTCCTCTTTGGGGCTGATTTCCTTAACCCGCTTCCTGAGCGCCGGCTTATTGTCGGTAAAGTCCTGCACGTGCTTGGCGTTTGCGGCCATCTCAATCAGGGACAGGCGCGTTTGCGGCCCGGCCCGGTTGATCAATTCCAGGGCCTTTCCCCGGGCCAGCTCCAGGCGGGTAACCCCCTGTTTGTCCCTGGCGGACATACTGGCCGAGGTGTCAACAATGATTACCTGGTGGTTGAGGGAAACGCTTCGCAGCCAATAAAGACGGGCTAGGGCCAGGGTGGCGAGGATGATAATCAGCAATTGTAAGATTAACTGCCAGTCAACATGGAAGGCTTTGTCTTCGGGGCTTTGGCCCATTGAGAGCTGGCGCCAGGGGATGATACTGGAAACCGGAATGACGTGTTTTTTCTCCCGCCATAAATAGAACCAAATAATTGGTCCCAGCAGGGACAAAAAGAAAAAGGCATACGGAGTAAAAAACCCCACTCCCTACTCCCTTTATGGTAGTGCAGTCATCAGTCAAGGAATAATCTTTTCCTGACTGTCGACTGATATTTAGCTTTTGACTAACGACTAATTTTCCTCTGTGCCCTCTGTGGTTAATTGCTTTTTTTCCAGGGCTGCCAGTTTGGTCTCAGCCGACTGGCGTAATTCCGGGGACTCGGCCATTTCCAGCACCCGCTGGTATAGTTTGTAGGCCTCTGCCTTCTTGTCCATTCCCGCGTAGGCGTTTCCCGCCCCCAGCAGGGCTTTGTCGGCCCAGGGCTGTTTGTCGGGGTAAAGATAAGCCACCCGCATATATTCCACCACCGCAGCAGCATATTCTTGCAAAAGAAGATAACACTGTCCCATTTGATATTGAGCCTCCACTACCAGGTCTTCGTTGGGACTGGGCAGGGTTTGCTTATAACTCTCGGCAGCCAGCTCGTACTTGTCCTGGCGGCGCAGAATATGCCCCTCTTCCAGGTAAGTGTTATAGACCAGATAGTTTTCCGGGAAACGCTCCCGCAGGGAGTGCAGGGCCTCCAGGGCTTCCTTGTCCCGCCCCAGCTTGGCGTAAGAGCGTCCGATATAATAAAGCACCTCGGTTACCAGGTTACTTTGGGGGTGGTTGACGATTAGCTGCTGGAATTGCTTTATGCCCTGGCGGTATTTCCCCAGGTTGAAAAGGGCCTTGCCCAGGGCAACCCGGGTATCGGAGATGTAATTGCTGTCGGGGTAGCGGTCTAAAAGCTGCTGGAGCACCTGTTTGGCCTGGGGGTAATCCTCCCTGATCATGGCGATTTCCCCGATCTTGTACTGGGCGTCATCGGCCAGGTCGCTGTTGGGGAACTTGGCGCTCAACTGCTGGTAGGCCAGGCGCGCCTTGTCATATTTCCGCTTGTGCAGCAAGACTTCTCCCACCTGGTATTGCAGCATCTGGCTGAGCTTGTGTTCTACGTGGTGGTTGGCAAAAATGGTGGCCTTGGCAATAAACTTGTCTAGTTTGCCCTGCTGGTAGTAGCAAATGGCAACCCCGTATTCGGCGTCAGGAACCAGCAGACTGCGGGTGTGCCCGTTAATCAACTCCCGGTATGCCCCTAGGGCTTGGGCGTATTCCCCCAGGTTGTAGTAGCTGTCGCCGATTTTAAGCAGGCTTTCCTCTACCTCTTTGTTTTTGGGAAAATCCCGCTGCAAGCGCTTGAATTCCCCGATGGCTTCTTGATATTTGCCCAGGCGGAAGTAGCACCAGCCAAGCTGCAGAACGGCGGCCCCAGACTTGGGGTGCTTGGGGAATTTGCGATTGATTTGGACAAAGAGGGGAATGGCCTGGTCAAAGCGCTCCTGGCGCATCTGGATTTCTCCCAGGCGGTAAAGCACCTGGGGCAGAAATTGGTTGCGGGGGTAGTCTTGGGAAAACTGCTGATAGCGCTTTGCGGCCTGCATATACTGTTTGGCGTGAAACAGGCTCTCCCCCAGCATGTAGAGCGCCTCGGTTTTGCGGGGTGACTCTGTTTTTAGGTCGGCCACCTGCCGGAAGTAGCCGGCCGCCTTGCCCCATTCTTCCAGGGTGTAATGGCTCCAGCCCAAACCCATCAGTGCCCTGACCCGGTGAGGGCTGTCAGGAAATTTTTCCACTACCCGGCGGTAGGCGCTGACCGCCTGGGGATAGCTTTTGAGCTTGAAATAAGATTCGGCCTGCCAGAAAAGGGCTTGTGCCTGATATTTGGTCTTGGGAAAGACGATTAAGAGGCGGCGCAATTCCTGGGCCGCCTTTTCATAGTCCTGGAGCAAATAGTAACACCAGCCCAGCTTGAAAGCGGCCTGCTCGCTGAAGGGGCTGAGTTGCTGGTAGGCGGCCACCCATTGATACTGACGCACCGCTTCCTGATAATGCTTGAGATTGTACAGGCTCTCCCCCAGCATGAACTTGGCGCCGTCCAGCAGGGGACTGTTCTCGTATAGTTTACAAAAGCGTTCATATTCAGCCACTGCTTGCTGGTGATTTCCCAGGCGAAAGTAAGCCAGGGCCAGGGAGAATTGGGCGTCGTCCAATAAGAGAGATTTGGGATAGCGATCAATCAGACTGTGGAACTGCTCAATGGCCTGGCGAAACTTTTCCAGGGCGAAGTATGATTTCCCCAGGCGAAAGGTGGCCGCCGGCACCAGGTCATCCTGGGGATAGCGGGTAATCAGCTCGTCCAGGGAAGTGGCGGCCTGAGCATATTTCCGCTCTTTGAAAAAGCCCCAGCCCTGACCGTAGAGGGCAAAGTTGGCCAGGGGATGCTCACGGTAGCGCTGCAGGAATTCCCCGTAAGCGGCTTCGGCCTGCGGGTATTGCTTGATATTGTAAAGGCTTTCCGCCAGCCAGAAATGGGCGTTGGGGGCAAAGCGGCTTTTGGGGTAGCGTTTGATAAAATCAGCGTACCGGGCGGCCGCCTCGCCAAAGCGTTCCAGGCGATATAAGCACTCGCTGTACATATAGTGGGAGATATTGGACTGTGGGCTGCTCGGGTACGAGAGGGCTACTACCTTGACGTGTTTCAGGGCCTGAGACCACTTTTGCCCCTGAAAATAAATCCACCCCAGGGAGTAATGGGCAAAGGGGGCTAATTCGTGCTGCGGATAATCCTGGGTGAGAAGGCGGTAATTTTCCAGGGCCTGGGGGGTATCCTCCAGGTTATAATAGGTCTCGGCCAGCCGATAAAGTCCTTCGCCCCGCAGGGGGCTGTCGGGAAACTTGTCCACCAGTTGGCTCAAGAAATGGACGGTTTTTTGATAATCCCCCAGCTGGTAGTGGTACATGGCGGCCTTGTAGTAGCCTTCATCCTGCAAGAAGAAGCGGGCTAAAAAGGAGGTAAACTGGTTGCCAAACAGGCAGCACCCGCTGGGGGCCGCTTCGGGCTGGGTCTTGTCCCCCTTTATTCCGCGCGGTACGGTAGCCCCTTTCCGGGACTTGCTGGGAACCTCTTTTAAGCCCAGGGAGGTGGTGGCCGGCAACTGGGGGCGCTTGCGCTGCTGGGGCTTTTCCTCATAATGTCCCTTAACCAGCACCTCGGGCAGTTGGAAGTTGGGCTGGCCGGGCTGCGGGGACGCCGCCCAAATTGTCATGGGCAGACACAGCCAACACAGAAATAGTAATCCAGTTAATTTTATAAACTTCAATCCCTTGTTTCCTCTAAAAAAACCATTAACAGCAACCGGTTTAAATTTTCGCTATTATAGCAACTTGCCCCTGCTTTGTCATCAAAAATCATGCTGCCTGAAAATATCATTGAAAGATGTCATTGCGAGCAAAGCGAAGCAATCTTGCTTTTTTGCAATGAGATTGCCACGTACCCTTTGGGTGCTCGCAATGACAGATAAGCTGCAGGTTTAGAACAGCAAGGTTTATTTTTCGCTTGACAAATAAAACACGTATCGGTTATCATACGAGTCATATATTTGTCATGCGGGGATAAGAAAATATGCTTAACATTACCTTTATTCAGGGGGGCCAGGGATGTCGGAGAGAAAATCGCAAGTTCCAGTAGTTAATACAGTAGTCGGTGAAACGTTTGATATCACCCTGCAATCCATGCAGGGGTCCAGCGGTTACGGCTGGCATTTGGCCAAGATGCCACGATGTTTGACCCTACTGTCTGAACGGATGGAGCCGGTCTTTCCCGAGCGCATGATCGGCCCGGTTCGCCACATTTTCACCTTCGTGGCGGTCAGTCCCTGCAAAGACTGCCTGGAGTTCAGCCTGCTGGCGGTATGGAAACCGCTCGAGGTGGCCGATACCCAGGTGTATGAGGTTTCGATCAGCAAGAAAAAAGCTGATGCAAAGGCGCTGGAGTCGGAAATCGGCAGTGGGAAATTCGTCTCCGGAGTATCACATATGAGGCATATGCAGCCGGTACCTCCCTATGGTTTTCCGTCTATAACCGACGAAAATGGCGATCCGACCGTCCATCTACTATATGGATTCCCGCCCCCGTGCCCGGACTACGGCTTCCCGCAAGTCATCGGCACCTCCGACAAGGATAAGTGCGTGTTAATGTATGGCGTCCCCTGGGGGATGGCACGTAAGAAAGAAGATTGTATCCTGAAATACGGTTTTCCCGTTGCCGGAGGAGAAAAGCTTGAAAACTGTTTTGTCAAATACGGTTTCCCGCCGGTAGTCAAGTACGGTTGCCCACCGGTAGTCAAATACGGTTTCCCTACTAAGGTGGTGGAAGACAAAAACAACTGCGTGGTCAAGTACGGTACCCCGGGAGGAATCTCTAAGGACCCGCAAAACTGTGTCATTAGGTACGGCGTCCCGATAGGATGGGGTAGTCCTTCCAAGGATAAATAAAACTTTCGGGCACCTTGCAAAATGGCTTTTTCGCCCAATATCTGCGTTATGCTCAAAATTTAATCCTCGGAATATAAGGCATATGCCTGCGGTTAAATTTTTCGCATGCCTTGATCTT
>QIFF01000140.1 GCA_003230635.1 bacterium
ATCTGGCCCAGGACTTTAAGAAACACAAAGACAAAATCGCCCGCCTGTTCTTTAATGAAATTACCAAAAGCGCAGTTGTGGAGGCCTTGCAGCACCCCACCCAGATTAATCAGGATTTGTTTCACGCCCAGCAGGCCAGGCGTATTCTGGATAGATTAGTGGGCTATAAACTCAGCCCCTTGCTCTGGCGCAAGGTGCAGCGGGGCTTGAGTGCGGGACGAGTGCAGTCGGTGGCGGTGCGTTTGGTTTGCGAGCGGGAAGAGGAAATCAAGGCTTTCAAGCCGCAGGAATACTGGTCGGTTACCGCCAAACTGGAAGGCGGTAATCCCCCGCCCTTTGAAGCCAAACTGGTCAAAGTTAAGGGCAAAAAGGCTGAGTTGGGGGACGAAGAGCAAACCCAGGCGGTTTTAAAACAACTGGAGGGCCGGGAATATCGGGTGCTGGACATTAAGACCAAGCCCAAGAAACGCAATCCGGTTCCCCCCTTCATTACCAGCAAGCTCCAGCAGGAGGCCGCCCGCAAGTTGGGTTTCAGCGCCAAAAAGACTATGATGGTGGCCCAGCAGCTTTATGAGGGGATTGATCTGGGAAAGGGGGAGGTGGGTTTGATTACCTATATGCGTACCGATTCCACCCGCATTTCCAGGGAAGCCCAAGAGGAAACCCGCCAGTATATCGCCCAGGCCTTCGGGCGGGAGTACCTGCCCGCTAAGGCGGTAAATTACAAGAGCAAAAAGGGCGCCCAGGATGCCCATGAAGCCATCCGTCCCAGCTCGGTGCTGCGCACGCCGGATTCCCTTAAAAACCGCCTTTCCAGGGATCATTTCCGCCTTTATGAGCTTATCTGGCAGCGCTTGGTCGCCAGCCAGATGAACCCGGTCTTGCTGGATACTACCCAGGTGGAGATCCAGGCCGGGCCCTGTCTTTTCCGGGCCAATGGTTCGGTAATTAAGTTTCTGGGGTTTGCCCGCGTATATGTTGAGGGAAAGGATGACGAGGCAGAAAATGGTGAAGCCAAAAAACTTCCCAGTTTGAGGGAGGGAGAGGTATTACAATTGCTTGGCCTTGCTCCGGCCCAGCATTTTACCCAGCCCCCGCCGCGCTATGGCGAGGCAACCCTGGTCAAGGAGTTGGAGGAAAAGGGGATCGGCCGCCCCAGCACCTATGCCACCATTCTGGGCACCATTCAGAATCGTAAGTACGTAGAGCAAATCAAGAAGCGTTTTCACCCCACCCAATTGGGAATGGTGGTCAACAATTTGCTGGTGGCCAATTTCCCGCACATTATGGAGGTGAAGTTTACCGCCCAGATGGAAGAGCAACTGGATAAAGTTGAAGAGGGCCAGGCCGAGTGGGCGCAAATCCTGCACCGTTTTTACGGCCCTTTTGCAGCTGACCTTGAGAAAGCGGAAAGCTCAATTAATTTGCGCCGGGAGGTCAAGGAAACGGACTTGATCTGTGATAAGTGTGGGGCCGGACTGGTAGTCCGCTGGGGGCGCAGGGGGCAGTTTCTGGCTTGCTCAGCCTATCCAGAATGCAAGAACAGCATGAATTTTACTACGGATGAAAAGGGCAAGATTAGCATCCAGAAGGAGCAGCCCACGGAGCACAAATGCCCCCAATGCGGCGGGGCAATGCTGCTTAAGCAGGGGCGCTTCGGGCCGTTTTTGGCCTGTTCCGGTTACCCGAAGTGCAAGCACATTCAGAGTATTCCCACCGGGGTGGCCTGTCCTGAACCTGATTGTCCGGGGCAATTGGTGGAAAAGCAAAGCCGGCGGGGCAAGGTCTTTTTTAGCTGCGACCAGTATCCCAAATGCCGCTTTGCCCTCTGGGATAGACCCCTGCCCAAGCCCTGCCCGCAGTGTAAGGCCCCCTTCGTAGTCCAGCGCTACCGCAAGGATAAGGGCACTTTTCTGGCTTGTATCAACACCGAATGTAGCTACCAGGAAACTGTTCCGGAAGATTAAAAGTAAAGCTGTGCAAAAACCTTAACACATGTAACTTACTGTTGTTAAAGAGTTATTTGCGGAAAATCTAGTTCTCCCCTTTCTGGCTGTGACTAAAATGGTACAGGTTGCAAGGGATATAGAAAAATATTTTTTTGGTTTTATACCTGTAACATACTGTTTAACAAGGGTAAATTGGCCGAATTGCTTAAGTTGGCATCTAAATTGCACTTACAACTTGCCAGGCTTAAAAAATCAGTAAATTTATGAAGTGAATTAAGGAGTTTTTTGCTATGTTTTATCAGAAGACAATTCGTTCTGCTATCACTTGTTCAGGGATTGGGCTGCATTCCGGCAAGAAGGCCCATTTGACCCTGAAGCCGGCTGCGGTTGACAGTGGGATTATCTTCCGGCGGGTTGATTTGCCCCTTTGTCCCACGGTGGCGGCCAAATTGAGGAATGTAACCCATGTCAACTATGCCACCTCCTTATGCGAAAGTGAGGTAGCGGTGAAGACGGTGGAACACCTGCTGGCGGCTTTGGCTGGTTTGGGAGTGGATAATTTGATGGTGGAACTGGATGGGGATGAGGTGCCGATTATGGATGGGAGTGCCGCTCCTTTTGTCTATCTGCTGCATGAAGCGGGGCTGAAGGTTCAGAGCAAACCCCGCACCTTTATTAAGATCAAGAAAACGATTGAGGTGTCTGACGGGGAAAAGTATGTCAAGATTTCCCCCTATGATGACTTAAAGATTGACTATAAGGTGGATTTTAGCCATCCCTTGCTCAAAGAGCAAAGTTATTGCTTTGAATGGTCAGAAGAGGGCTTTGCCAAAAAGATTGCCCGGGCGCGCACCTTTGGCTTCCTGCGGGAAATAGAACTATTGCGCAAGAACGGCCTGGCAAAGGGCGGCTCCCTGGATAATGCCATTGTGATTGGTGATTACAGCATCCTCAACGGGAGCCTGCGCTTTGAAGAGGAGTTGGTTTGCCATAAGATTATGGATTCAATCGGCGACTTTTACCTGCTGGGCATGCCAATCGTAGGCCATGTTGAAGCCTATAAAGCGGGGCATCTCTTGCACTCGGAACTGGGACGCAAAATTGAAAAAGAGCAGCATAAATGGGTGCCGCTTTCCGGCATTGACTATTTGAAGCAGAAAAGAACCGCTGTTTTTAGCCAGCCAGTCGTTAATTTGCAGCAGCAACAACAGCGTGTCGCCTTTATGGGGCGGTAAAAGAGCGTGCTGAGGCTTGAGTAGTGGGTAATTAAGGTAATTCAGAGGGGAAAACTAGAAAGGGGAATGGGTAAAAAGACCCATTCCCTTTTTTAATTGAAGCAAGGCCCTTAAATTGTGCCTACCGCCTGCGTAATACCAAATTGCTATCAAACATTAAAATTTGGGTAGGGCATGGCTACTGCCATGCCCGTGCGGTACACCGGTCAAGGCGGTGGCCTTGACCTACCCTATTCTCTCTGATAGCAACTTGGTATAAACCCTTTCGTAGTAAAAAGGAACCCGCCCCCTTTATTTTCTGGTCCATTCTCCTTGAAGTTCTCCCTCTCGATGGTTATAATAATGAAACAATGAAAAAATCAAGAACAAAAAAAGAAAAGCTAAAAACCCCCAAGCAGGACAAGACTGAAGAAGCTAAAAGCCCACCAACTTCCCAGGTTAAATCCCATATAGGGAAAGAGCAAGCTAGGCACCCAGCCCTCTCAATTTTCAACCTTTACCCGCTTATCCTTATCCTTTTGGTCGGTATCCTGAGTTACTCCAACACCCTCCACGGTCCCTTTGTCTTTGACGATGCATACTTCATTCTAGATCGTAAGGAAATCCACCTGGAGAGCTTATCCCCAGCCAGCTTGACCAAGTTAGGGCAAACCCTGCTGGAGAAGGGAAGAGATAATGGCCGACCGGTAAGCACGTTCTCTTTTGCCCTCAATTACTATTTTGGAGGGCTAAATACCTTTGGCTATCACCTGGTTAATCTCTTAATCCACTTGACTACTGCTATTCTGGTTTATCTTTTCCTAAAGCTTACTCTCAGTTTGCCCAGCTTAGAGGAACGCTATAGGCAGCATGTCCAAGAAATAGCCTTGCTCAGTAGTCTGCTCTTTGTGGCCCATCCCATACAAACTCAGGCCGTAAGCTATATTTTCCAGCGTGTAGCTGTTATGGCCACTCTCTTTTTCCTGCTGGCGCTTTACTGCTATGGCAAGGCACGCCTGGCTGGGGGCAAAAAGCGAAAAGCTTTTTTTGCCGGCACTGCCCTGGCCGCCCTGCTGGCCTTTGGGAGCAAGGAAAATGCCATAACCCTGCCCTTTTTTATTGCCCTTTACGAATATTATTTCTGGCAGCGGCTGGAGCTAGGCCAAAATAAGAAAAAATGGCTTTATACAATTTTGGGCCTATTCCTGGTGGCTGTTCTACTGGGCTTAATTTATACTCAATTTGACCCCATGCACTGGCTGAACAAGAAATATCAGATACGCGCCTTCACCCCTGGCCAGCGGATGCTTACCCAGTTGCGAGTAGTGGTCTATTATATCTCCCTGCTCTTTTATCCCCTACCCTCCCGCCTCAATCTGGATTATAACTTCCCTTTATCCTACTCGCTGCTCAATCCACCTACTACTTTGATTTGTCTCGGTCTCATTCTCGGGTTAATTATCAGTAGCATTTACCTGGCCAAAAAACGGCCCCTGATTTCTTTTGCCCTGCTCTGGTTCTGGGGCAATCTGGTGATGGAATCCTCCTTTTTACCCCTGGAGATGGTCTATGAGCACCGGTTATACTTACCCTCAGTGGGCTTTTTTCTCCTGTTCAGTATTCTCCTGGTAAAAGGGGTTGATAAGTTTAAAACGGATGCAAGGGTAATGGCAGGTATAAAAGCAGGGCTTTTGCTGGCCATGCTTGTTCCCTTAAGCATTATGACTTACCAGCGAAACAAGGTCTGGCAGGATAAGCTAACCTTATACGAAGACGCCATCAGTAAATCGCCAGGCAAAGCCAGACTACACTATAACATGGGTAATACCTATGCAAACAGAAACTTGCTGGCAGAAGCGATTGCCCAATACCAGCGTTCACTAGAAATAAAGCCTGGGTTTAAGCGTGCCCACAACAACCTGGGGACCATTTACCTCCAGCAGGGCAAGTACGAGCAAGCCATCGCTGAATTCCTTGAAGAGATAAAACTCAACCCGAACAATGCCGCGGCTTACTATAATTTGGGTAATACTTACCGAGAGCAAGGGCTGCTAGCAGAGGCAGCTGCCCAATACCAGCGTTCACTAGAAATAGACCCTGGGTTTGTTAGTGCTCATTATAACCTGGGGATAACCTACAGCATCAAGAAGCTTTTCCAACTAGCCGAGCAAGAATATCTAGCTGTTCTGAAATTGAAACCAGGCCATGCCAAGGCTCACAAGAAATTGGGAGGTATCTATCTTAACACAGGCAATTCTGCCAAAGCCGTTTCCCATTTTGAAAAAAGCCTGGCCCTGGCTCCCCAGCAACCCCAGACCAGCCAGATGCGTAAGTTTATCAAAGAGCAACAAAAACACTTCTCTCCCTGAAAGGCTCAATACATAATCACTCAGTCCTTTAAAGCCCTCATGTGAACTTCTACCACTTCTCCCAAAATTTTTAAGTTATACCCCCCCTCCAGTACGGAAATCAATCTCCCCTGACAATATTCAGCGGCAATTTGTTTAACAAGTTCTGTCAAGCGCCGAAATCCATCCGTAGTAACAGCCAGTTCTGCCAAAGGATCGACCTGATGGGCGTCAAACCCTGCCGAAATCAAAACCAACTCTGGAGCAAAGCGCGCCGCTGCGGGAAATAGTTTTTCAGTAACTGCCTGGATATACTCAGTATCACCGGCCCCGGCCGCCATAGGCAGGTTGAGGGTGAAACCCTTCCCCGCACCTGTTCCCACCTCTTCTGCCGCCCCGCTGCCGGGGTAATGAGGATACTGGTGCATGCTGCAGTAGAAGACGCTGGAGTCTTCGAGGAAGGCGTTTTGAGTGCCGTTGCCGTGATGGGCGTCCCAATCCACAATCAGCACCCGTTTTAGACCATGTTTTTGCTGGGCGTAGCGGGCGGCAATGGCTACATTATTAAAGAGGCAGAATCCCATGGCCTTTGAAAATTCGGCGTGGTGCCCCGGCGGCCGCACTGCACAGAAAGCATTGTCTATCCGGCCGGCCATTAGCGCATCAATCGCCGCCAACACCCCTCCGGCCGCCAGGCAGGCTGTCTGGTAAGACTGCGGGCTGAGCATAGTATCCGCATCAAGGTATCGCACCCGCTGCCCGCAGGCCAGCTCTACTTGCTGGATATACTCCCGGCTGTGAGTCTGAGCCAATTCATCCGGACTGGCCGGGCGGGGCGGAAGATGCAGCAGTTGCTCCCAGAGGCCAACCTGCTTCAGGTGGCTGACAATTGCCGTCAAGCGCTCTTTGGCTTCCGGATGAAAACGGGTCTGATGCTTAAGGTATTGTTCGGAATAAACCAGAGCGGTTTTTTGCATAAGCCCATGATAGGTTGGAAGTAGGGCCTTGTCAAGCTGATGAGTTGGGGAGTTAGACTCATAGACTTATAGACTTAATTTTGCGAGGCTCTCTTGTATAAAGGCAAGTTATGTGCTATAACTATAAATAGATAACCAGTTAGACATCAGGCATAGGGGGGGACGTTGCTCTCCTGTCATTGCGAGCGAAGCGAAGCAATCTGTCCTCAATAAATTGCTTCGTCGCTTTGCTCCTCGCAATGACATCTTCCAATGGGTGGGCATAGCCCACCTCCACTCAGGGGGGGAAACTGCCATGAAGCGCCGCTTCCTGGTAGTAGCAGCTACACTGTGGGCTTTCTGGATTGCGCTTGCTAACCAGTTTAACCTGATGCATGCTTTGATCGGGTTAGTGGGAATCGGGTTGATTAGCCTTTTCTCCTTTAGTATTATTGAAGAATGGCTTATCCCCATAAAGTGGAGCTATAAAATCCCCTGGCGCTTGAGCCTCTTTTTTATAAAACGTCTTAAATACATTGTGCAGGCCAATATTGATCTGGCCGAGCGCTTGCTCGACCCGCAGTTACCCATTAATCCAGCCATTATCCGCCTCAAACACAAGCTGAAAAACCCTGTCGCCCGCGCCATCCTGGCCAATACCATTACCCTTACTCCGGGCACGTTAACGGCGGAAATCAATGAAGAGGATATTTACGTTCATTTCCTGGCCGAGGAATACCTGGATAATATCTTGTCCAGTAACCTCACCCAGCAAATCAGTCATGCTTTGCTTCTGGATGAGGAGAAAGGATGAACCACAGAGTGCACAGAGGAATTCTCTCAGAAAAATGACAAATGCCAAAGCTCAAATGTCACAAAGCTACATGAGCAACGACAAAAGTTTTTGGCATTGGGATTTTGACATTTGACATTATTTTTCTCTGTGTTCTCTGTGGTTAGATTTTGGAGGAGTAATGAAACTTTTTTTTCTGGTAATTATCTGCATCCTGCTGATTAACGCTATGATTTGCTTTTACCGGGTGATTACCGGGGTCAGTGTCCTGGACCGCATGGTGGCCATTAATATCATCGGCACCAAGACCCTGGTTATATTGGTGTTGGTATCTTATATTTTTGAGCAAGGTTTTTATCTGAATTTGGCCTTTGTTTATGCTCTTTTGAACTTTGTGGTTACTATTGCTGTGGCCCGCTACTTAGAGAGGGGGGGAGAAGAGCAATGCTTAGACTCATTCTAAATGCTTTGATAGTTCCCCTGGT
>QIFF01000183.1 GCA_003230635.1 bacterium
ACCCTTCGTTCTATGAATGGACACAGCAAAATAATAACAATAAGTAGCGCAAGTCTGACACTTTCCGGGGTTCAAGCACCTACTCACAGGTCAACCCAAAGGCAGGCCGCACTAAAAAAACCTTCCATTTCCCTTGATTCCCTGCTAAAATAACACGTTCCATTTTTGAACTTTGCTGAAGGAGAGTTTTGCTTGAGTGAGGAAATAAAAAGCCAGGGGAGCTGGCGGCGCAGCCATTTCGGCGGCCGGCTTTCCTTGAAAGAATTAGGACAAAAAGTAACCCTGATGGGCTGGGTGCAGCGCTGGCGCGACCACGGGGGCCTGATCTTCATTGACTTGCGCGACCGCAGCGGCCTGGTTCAGGTAGTGTTTTCCCCCCAGGTAAACCCCGGCCTCCATGAGCAGGCCCATCGGTTGCGCAGCGAGTATGTGCTGGCGGTGGAAGGGGTAGTGGTCAAGCGCCCCCAGGACACGGCCAACCCCAACCTGCCCAGCGGGGAGATAGAGGTGGAGGCGCATGACCTGCGCATTTTAAACACCTCCAAGACCCCGCCCTTTGAGATTGAGGACGAGAGCGGGGCCGGCGAGGAGGTGCGCCTGCGCTACCGCTATCTGGATCTGCGGCGCCCCGCCCTGCAGGAAAAGCTCTACCTGCGCCATCTGGCCTGTCAGGCAACCCGCAATTTTCTGACCCAAAAGGGCTTCTGGGAGATAGAAACCCCGGTCTTGACCAAGAGCACCCCCGAGGGCGCGCGCGACTACCTGGTTCCCAGCCGCCTCAACCCGGGGGCTTTTTACGCCCTGCCCCAGTCGCCCCAGTTATTCAAGCAGTTGCTGATGGTGGCCGGTTTTGAGCGTTACTTTCAGATTGTCAAGTGCTTTCGCGACGAAGACCTGCGGGCCAACCGCCAGCCCGAGTTTACCCAGATTGATCTGGAGATGTCATTTGTCCAGGAGGAGGAGATTTTTGCCATAATAGAGGGGCTGCTGAAAGAGCTGTTTTCCCGCTGCCGGGGAATAGAACTGAAAACCCCTTTTCCGCGCCTGCCTTATCAAGAGGCCATAGAGCGCTTTGGCCTGGACAAGCCCGACACCCGCTTCGGATTGGAACTGGTAGAACTTTCTCATTTATTTAAGGGTTGTGGGTTCCAGGTATTTGCCAAGACCCTGGCTGCCGGAGGCCAGGTAAAGGGAATCAACGCTCCCGGCTGCGCCCGTTTCTCCCGCCGCGAGTTGGACGAGCTGACCGAGTTAGCCAAGACCTACGGGGCCAAGGGCCTGGCCTGGTTCAAGGTGTTGGAGGGGGGTAAGCTGAACTCCCCCATAGAAAAGTTCTTTACTCCCCAGGAGCTTGCTGCAATTGGTGAGGCCCTGCAAGCCAAAGAGGGAGATTTACTGCTGTTTGTAGCCGATAAGGCTCCTGTAGTTGCCAGAACTCTTGGGGAGTTGCGCAATCACTTTGCAGAACACTTACAGTTAGTAAACAAAAATGAGTTTAATCTGCTCTGGGTGGTGGACTTTCCCCTTTTGGAGTACAGCGAGGAGGAAAAACGATGGCAGGCCTGCCATCACCCCTTCACCTCCCCTCAGGAAGCGGATATGGGGCTTTTAGAAAAAGACCCTCAGCGGGCAAAGGCGCGCGCTTACGACCTGGTGCTGAACGGGGAGGAAATCGGCGGGGGCAGCATCAGAATCCACCAGTCCGAGTTGCAGCGCAAGATGTTTGAGCTTTTGGGCATAAGCCCGGAGGAAGCCCAGGCCAAGTTCGGCTTCCTGCTGGAGGCCCTGGAATACGGGGCGCCGCCCCACGGGGGCATTGCCCTGGGGCTGGATCGCCTGCTGATGATTTTGAGTGGCACCGATTCCATCCGCGAGGTAATCGCCTTCCCCAAAACCCAAAAGGGCACTTGCCTGCTGACCGCCTCGCCATCTAAGATAGATAAAAAGCAATTGGATGAACTTCGCTTGCGGGTTATATAGTTATAAAGTAGGTTGGGTTGAATGAAATGAAACCCAACAAAAAATTTAGGTAAATGTTGGGTTTCGTCCCTCAACCCAACCTACTGTTGTTTCCAGTGTTAGCCAATTAAAGGGTCAACTATGAAACGAGCAAATAGTATTGATGCTTTGATCAGAAAAACTAAAGACTCATTGGTGGGGCTTAAAAAAGATTATCAAGCAGCCCTTCATGACAAAACCATTAGTGACGGTTTGAAGATTGACATAAAGAACATATTTGAAAACTTGCGTTCTTGTTTGGATTATTTTGCTTGCGAAATTTTTGAATTTTGTTATCCGACAAACAATACTCCTAACAACCTATATTTCCCTATTCGTCAAACACGGAAAGAGTTCGATAAGGCGATTGACAAAAGCTATCCAAACCTTAAAGCAAATTGTAAGGGTGTCTACGATTTCTTAGAAACAATTCAACCATATAAAGATCCATGGCTTGGTGAGTTCAACACACTGAATAACAAAAACAAGCATCAATATCTAGTTGAACAAACCCGAACTGAATCGCGACATGTGAAAGTTTCCTCCCCTGCTGGAGGTTCGGTCTCTTGGGCACCTGAAGTTACTTTTGGGAAGGGTGTATCTGTAATGGGTATTTCCATTGATCCAAGGACACAAATGCCCGTTCCCAACAACCAAGTCAAGACTGAAGTTATCATTTGGGTAGATTTTAAGTTTGGGGAAAACAATATGTCGGTTCTTCCATTTGTCGAAAAATCAATAGAATCAGTCGAAAACGTCTACAAGGAATTATGCAAATATTTATAGGAGTGTGATTTTTCGGCCTGTCCCCAGGCCGAAACCGCTAAGGGGTATGTTACCTCCCTGCTTCCGCAGGGACAAGCTTAAAACTTTCGGCTTGAGGACAAGAAAGGTCGAACATGGAACCGTTGACTTACCTCCTCTCCCCAATGGGGAGAGGATTGAGGTGAGGGGGGACTTTCCCTCATTATATTATTATACCCCCTCACCCTGACCCTCTCCCCCAGGGGGAGAGGGAATTGGATTCCAGCTTGCGCTGGAATGACAAAATATCGGAAATACCGAATGGAAATCTTGGGCAAACAACTAAAGGCAAGAGAGATTATTGACAACCCCGGCGATGAAGAATTACGCTCCCTGGCCCGCCACGAGGAGATTACCACTATCTTCGGCACCCCTTCCTACATTACCAGGGTACGCAGCCGCAGCGCAAAATCTACCCAGGTTGTTCAGGGCGCTCAGCCGACAGCGGAACAGGCACAGTTGGTGGACAAGGTGCTGGACTACCTGAAGGATAAGAGCTTAATCCAACTGGACCGCATCATGTGCCAGGCCCCGGAATTTCGCCTGAACTGCCGCCTGTACGTAACCAGGGAATTCGCCCGCATTCCCCTGATCTGGGGGCAGACCCTTTTTCCACCCCGGCCTGGACAGGAAGCGGATTTCGTTACCCTCACCGTGCCGGAATGGAAAGAGCGGCACGTGCTGGTCTTTCCCGGGCAGGGCTTGACCATTATTCTGGGCACAGACTATAAGGGGGAAAACAAGAAATCCATGCTGCGCCAGACCATGTACCGCGCCAAACAGCGGGGTTGGCTGGGGCTGCATGCGGGCAGCAAAATCGTGCGCGTAAGGCGCCAGGGCAAGCTGACCGATATAGGCTTTTTATTTTTCGGCCTCTCGGGCACGGGCAAAACCTCGCTTTCCTGCCACGGCCACTGGCTGCGGGGCGAAGAGCGGGTGATTATCCGCCAGGACGACGTGGTTTTGCTGCGCCATGACGGCTCTGTGCTGGGAACGGAGGATTCCTTTTATATCAAAACCGAGGGCCTGAACGTTGAGGAACAGCCGCTGCTCTATGCGGCCGCCATCAGCCCCCGGGCAATTTTGGAAAACATCTGGGTGGACAAGGAAAGCGGCAGGGTGGATTTCTACGACAGCAGCTTGACCTCCAACGGGCGGGCGGTAGTCAAGCGCAGCGACATCGCCTACACCGATGAGAGCATTGACCTGCCCAGGGCCGACTGCATCGTCTTTATCACCCGGCGCAACGACATTGTACCCGCCATCGCCCGCTTGAACCCCGAACAAGCGGCGGCGGCATTCATGCTGGGTGAATCCATTGAAACCTCGGCCGGCGACTCCAGCAAGGCGGGACAGTCCAAACGGGTAGTGGGCAGCAACCCCTTTATAATCGGGCCGGAATTTGAAGAGGGAAACAGATTCCTGGAAATCCTGCGCGCCAACCCCGACATCCAGTGCTTTTTAATGAACACCGGACGGGTGGGAATAGGACAGGACTTTGAAGGGGACAAAATCACCCTCAAGATGTCCTCCAAATTAATTGAATTGATTGCCCGCAACCAGATTAAATGGCGGAAAGACCCCTATTGGGGTTACGAGGTTCCGGCAGAGGCCCCCGGACTGGATATGGAACACTTCAACCCGGCGCAGTATTATGATAAAAGCACCTACAAGGAATTGTGCGATAAGCTGCGCAGCGAACGCCGGGAATGGCTGAACCGCTTCCCGGAACTGTATCCAGAGATTATTAAAACGGTTTAGCCGGGGAGTTCCCCCATTGATGTTTTGGCCTGTCCTCAGGCCGAAACATCAATGGGTACGCTGCCCTTAAAGCTTTCGGCTTGAGACAAGCCGAAAGATCGAGATATATTTGGACGGGGCGTGGCGCAGTCTGGCAGCGCACCGGTTTTGGGAACCGGGGGTCGGAGGTTCAAATCCTCTCGCCCCGACCATGAATGAACTACCTCGCAGCAAGCTGACGGGGTATCAAAAGCCTAAAACGCACAACGGAACGTAGCAAGAAGCTGCGGGGAATTAGACCCTTAAACATGATTAACAGGGGATTATTCAAATTGTTTTTTAAACAAATAAAACTGTTCTTTTAAGGCACTCAGTTCTTCTTTAATGTTCGACATATCCTGTTCTAAAGCTTCAATACGCTTATTTTCAGCTTGAACTTCTATTGCGGCCGGTTCAAGCGGCGGGTTTAGATCAATTTCTACTTCTCCACAGAATAAATGAGCATATCTATTTTCACGCCTCCCAATTTCCCGGGGAAGTTTTTGCCCAAATGGGCCTTTTTCTGAATTAATAAGTTGCTGTAATACTTCTTCTACTTGCTCAAGGCTTTCAAATTCACAAAGACGAGCAGTATGAGTACGTAATTCTCCTAATGTCTGAGGCCCACGCAGAAATAATGTGCATAAGATGCTTATCTCCTGTAGCGAAAAGTCATCAATAGTGGACATATGATGTTTATATTTCGGCACTCTACTGCCTGCTGTAGATACCTGCCATGTTAACTTCTTAAACCTTAACTCCTCAAGTACCCTGACAATGGTTTTTTCATCTAACCTCATCACAGGATATCTGTTTGACCTCTGGTTACAGGCATTTGTTAAGGCGTTTAAGGTAAGAGGATAATAATCTGGAGTAGTGTTTTCTTTTTCAATTAAAGCTCCTAAAATCCGTACTTCAATAGGGGACAGTAGAATATCCATTTAGTTACCCCTCTGTACTCTTGAATAGGGTTAATAAATAGGGCAATAATTGCTTTTTGCGGGAGAGTACTCCTTTAAGTTCGGCAATATTTGGTTCTAGTAATGGGTAATCCAAACAGTTACAAAGAACTGGGATGCCGTCAAAAACCAGTCTGCTGTTAGAAGAAATTATATCAGTAACCAATAAAGCAGCGAAATGATAGCTTCTGGATAGTCTGATTTTATTAATTTGTTCTATTAACTGCTTCTTGATTTTATCAAATTCATCAAAACAAACCACTTCTATTTGGCCGACTCCAAAGGTAATATTGCCGGTGTTATATTCCTTGAAATCGCCCAGGATAAGTTCCTCCGAATTACGGTCGGTGAGGCTGGTGCCAAAAGCAAACATTTGACTGCTGTATGTAAGAAGATTTAGTTGGGCTATTTGATTTAACTTCTCCAGCATTTTAGCATCCAGCGCTGTGGCTGTGGGAGATTTAAGATTTAACGTATCCGAAATGATCCCGGAAATTAAAAGTCCCGCTGTTTGAGCGTCTAAGTCGACTTTCTGGTCAAAGTATTGCTTAGCGATTATCGTGCAGGTACTGCCTACCGGTTGGTTGAGAAATAGTATTGGTTGAATTGTTTGTGTATTAGCTAAACGATGATGATCTAAAATTTCTATAATTTCAGCTTGATCCGCCCCGTCAACAGCTTGAGATATTTCATTATGGTCTACCAGAATAAGTTTAGGTTTGGAATAACGCAAAAGATCCGCCTTGGTAATAATGCCCTTTAATCTTTCTTGTTCATCCAGCACTACCATACCCCGGTTATGGGCTTCAAGTATTTTGGGTGTAGCTTGCGCTAAAGACATATTAGGCAGGAGATGACCGTCTTTTTTTTGCGCCACCCGATAAGCCGGTGTGCTTAAGTTGACTAAGCTCATAGTGAAAGCGGTATCATATGGCGAAGTAAGGAGATTTACATTTTGTTGTTTAGCCTTTTCATAAGTCGTCGTACTCACCGGTAAGTTTCCAGTTATAATCAAGGCTTTTACCTTGCTTTGTATGGCTGCTTGTTGAATATCATCCCTGTCTCCAGTAATAATGATGCACTTTTGAGCATCCAGAGTAGAAAGGATTTTTTTAAAGGAATCTTCCCGCATGGCCCCGACCAAGAATATTCCTGAAAACATTTCATTAATATTATCGGCGTGTAAAATTTTACCGGTTATTGCTTGTTGGATATGCCGGATAGAAGTAAATATTTCCCGTCTGTTTTGAGGGTCAGCCCCCCAGTAAGACTCCCGCAAAATATCAAACAAACTAACGGTGCCGCAATAACGCTGCTGATCATCTAAAACCGGAATTAAACGTATGTTTTTTTCTTCGATTAAGTACAGGATTTCTTTGATAGAGGCTTCTTTATGCCGAAAAACAACTTCTGTAGTCATCGCTTGTTCTACAGTAGGGATTACGTTTGATAAAAATACAGGAGCAGGAACTCCGAATTTATTCAGCACAAACTCAGTTTGCGGATTTAGACTCCCAGCCCGGGCAGCGGTTACCTGAGATTCTCCCTGGAGTTGTTTGAACCGCTTGTAGCTGATTGCTGCACAGATAGAATCAGTATCTGGATTTTTATGCCCGATTATATAAGTTTTATTAGTCATAGATCTATCCCTTTAGTGTTAAGGGTGCCCTTAAGATTTTCCTGATTATTCTACCTGTTTGCCTAGCTTAACATAAACCACTAAAAGCAAAGTGACCGGCAATACAAAGCTTATTAGGAACGGGCCATATTCCCACAACCTCTCCAGCAGCGAGGGCTCCGGGTCAGTAAAGAAATCCCACACTTTCGAGGCCGTAGGGATAATGACGAATATTATCGTCGGGGCTAAAATCCAAACATTATATTTAATGCCCGCTCTGGCCTTTCTGGCACAAAAGATGTACACAGCAGCTATCGCTATCGCTCCAACACCCCCACCGACAGCTCCAAAAATTCCGAACGCCCAACGCAAAATTTCCGAAGTTACCAGCAATATAACGGCTACCACAAGAACAATCCTTGTAGTTTTTATCTGCATTCTATCTCCCCGGTGATGGGTGTGGTCTGGTTGTTGGGGGGCGGGTCTAAAGCCAGGCTACTACTAGTCAAACCTGTCCCCTTTTGTTTTTGACAAGCTCTTTTAGTGGTTCGATCGCCCTAATATCCCCAATTATTCCCAAAGCTTGTACCCACCAATGTTTATCCTTCAAAGTAATAATTAGAGGTTCCAATGTGCTAGTGTCTCCAATCATTCCCAAAGCTTCTGCTGCTCTTCCTCTGATCCACCAACTTTCATTGTTCAAAACAGCAATCAAAGGCTCTACTGCGAATTTTCCAATTTTCCCTAAAGCCTCTGTTACTCTCTCTCGGATATCTGAATCACCATCCTTTAACAAGGCAATCAGCGGTTTTATTGCTCTAATATCCCCTATTTGTCCTAATGCCTCTATCACTTTATTTCGAACCCATGACACATCATAGTTTAGCATGGTAAACAAGGGATCTATTGCCTTCGCATTTCCGATTTTCCCCAAAGCTTCCGCCGCTCCCCCTAGTACTCCCCAATTATCATCTTTTAATGCAACAATCAGAGGGTCTATCGCTCTAGCGTCTCCAATTATTCCCAAGGCTTCTGCTGCATTACGTCGTACCCACCAATTATTATCCTTCAAAGCAGTAATCAGGGGTTCTACTGTCCTGGCATCTCCTATTTTTTTTAATGCCTCTGCTGCTCCCCCTCGGAGATATTCATTATCATTCTTAAGTGCAGCTAATAAAGGTTCTACCGCCGATTTTCCAATCGAGCCCAAAGTCTCTGTTGCAGCACGGCGAACATACCGATCCTCATCTTTTAAAAGAGCAATCAGGAATTCTGTTGCAGTAGTAGCATCTCCTATCTTTCCTAAAGCTTTTATTGCACCTAGCTGTACATCCTTATCCCGCCGTTTCATTGGAATCATAACACTTCTGCCCTCTTTTCTTTCGTTCCGTCATCTACCTCACTCCATCTTACAACCCGTTTAATCCCCAACTACTCCTTCCCCACAATATCCTTGCACCTCGGCCAAGGAATATCTAGAACCGCTCCTCGACATTGGTACAAAACACATTTATCCAATTTCCCGCCTTCTTTTTCCTTTAGCTTTTCGTAAACCTCTTCCGGGTTAGAACGTTTCATTTGCTCCGGGGTCTTGATCCCTATTGCGTACAATCTCTTTGCTGTAGCCGGGCCAACGTTACAGAGTGTCTGCAATGCCTTAATCGCTTCTTGTTCGTTGCTCATTTTGTGGTGTTTGATGCAGTTTGTCCAGGTATTCGTTGATTAGTTTTTTAAATACAGATGGTGTCTGAGCCATATCAAACAATATACCCTAAGTGCTGCAAATGTTCAACTAATGACGACTGAGGACGAGAAAAAGTGGCTCAATACCACTTGTTAATAGTCTCAACGATCTGTTTGGCCTGCTTTTCACTTCCGATATTGAATTTGCTCTGCTGCCGATAGACACCACTAACCTTCTTATAGCGCCGTATGGAAATTTTCTTAATCCCGTATTCCTTAGTCTTACGGTCTAAATCCTGATAAAGGAACATAATAGTAGTCCAGGCTCCTTTAGTTAGGATTTCCTTATCCAGTTCCTTAACCAAAAGGTCTCCGTTATCTTCGTAATTTATAGTAAGTTCGTCAACTGTTTCCGCCACAATGATGTTCTCCTTTCAATGTTTTTTTCGTCCTACAAAAAATGACTTAGCAATGCTTTAGCCTCTTCTACTTTATTCTTGGGGACCAAGAACCTGACAGGAATCATATGACCATAGAGGCTGGAAAAATGATCTCCATGAACGATAAATGGGATGTCTTCCGCTTCAAGAAGGGATTTAATTAAGGCAACTTCTCCTGGATCTTTTGTGCTCAATACCGCTTCTACAT
>QIFF01000120.1 GCA_003230635.1 bacterium
AGGCCAACCTGCTGGGGCATAACTATGTCGGCACCGAGCATATCCTGCTGGGCCTGATTAGGGAGGAAGAGGGGCTGGCGGCGGCTGTTTTAGATGATTTGCGCATTGACCTGGAGGAGGCCCGCCAGGAAATTTTCCTCTTCTCACAAGAACCGTCCATGGAGAGGGGAGACAGTAAAACCCCCACCCTGGATAAATTTGGGGTTGACCTGACCCGCCTGGCCAGAGAGGATCGCCTGGACCCGGTGATTGGACGCAAAGACGAGATTGAGCGCCTGATTCAGATTCTGAGCCGGCGCAGCAAGAACAACCCGGTGCTGATCGGCGAGGCCGGGGTGGGCAAGACGGCGGTGGTGGAGGGTCTGGCCCAGCGGATTGTCAAAAACCGCGTTCCCGGGGTGCTCTGCGGGCGGCGCCTGGTTATGCTGGATTTGGGCGGGCTGGTGGCGGGGACAAAGTATCGCGGCCAGTTTGAAGAACGCCTAAAGGCGGTAATGGCGGAAATTATGGCTGACCATAAAATTATCTTGTTTATTGACGAGTTGCATACCCTCGTGGGCGCCGGGGCGGCCGAGGGTTCTATGGATGCCTCCAATCTCTTGAAACCCGCCCTCTCGCGGGGGGATTTTCAGTGCATCGGGGCCACTACCCTCAATGAATACCGCAAGTATATTGAGCGGGATCGCGCCCTGGAGCGGCGTTTTCAAACCATTATGGTCAAGGAACCCAGTATTGAGCAAACTTTTGAGATACTGCAAGGGCTGCGGGATCGCTATGAAACCCATCACCGGGTAAAAATCACTGACCAGGCGATTGAAGCCGCAGTACGCTTAGCAGCCCGCTATATCAGTGACCGCTTTCTGCCGGATAAGGCAATTGATGTGATTGACGAGGCCAGCTCGCGCTGCAGGCTGCAGGCCGCCACTCCGCCCGCCAAAATCCGGGAGATGGAGCTTAAGCTAGAGCAAACCAGCCAGGAAAAGGGGGCTGCGGTGGCTGCCCAGGAATTTGAGCGCGCCGCCAGGGTGCGCGATAAGGAGCACAAGCTTAAGAACAACTTGGACAAATTAACCCTGGAGTGGCACAAAAAGCTGGAGAAGAAGGTTGTGCGGGTAAGCAGCGAGGAGGTAGCCCATATTGTTTCCAAGTGGACCGGGATTCCCTTGACCCGCCTGGAAGAGCAGGAGTTCACCCGCCTGAGCATGATGGAAGCGGAGCTTCAGCGGCGGGTGGTCGGCCAGCAGGAGGCCATTCACACCCTGGCCCAGGCGATTAAGCGCTCGCGCAGCGGCCTGAAAGACCCCAAGAGGCCGGTCGGTTCCTTTATCTGCCTGGGGCCCAGCGGGGTGGGCAAAACCGAGATGGCCCGCGCCCTGGCCGAGTTCCTTTTTGGCAACGAAAACGCTTTGATCCGCCTTGATATGTCTGAATACAGCGAGAAGTTCGCCGCCTCCCGCCTGACCGGCGCCCCCCCGGGTTACGTGGGCTACGATGAGGGGGGACAGTTGACCGAGCGGGTACGCCGCCAGCCTTATTCGGTAATCCTGCTGGACGAAATTGAAAAGGCCCACCCGGATATTTTCAATATCCTGCTGCAGGTGATGGAGGACGGCCGGCTTGGCGATGGTATGTGGCGGGTGGTGGATTTTAAGAATTGTGTTTTGATTATGACTTCCAATACCGGCACACGCCTGCTGGAAAATGGGGCCAGAGTGGGCTTCAACCAGGGGGGAAGTGATGAGTTTTCTTTTCAGAGAATGAAGGAAACCCTGCTGGGCGAACTGAAGCGCACCTTTAATCCCGAATTCCTGAATCGGGTGGATGATTTTATTGTTTTCCACTCCCTGGGCAAGGAAGAGCTGGCAAAAATTGTGGACATTTTAATCGCACAGCTTAACCGGCAGCTCCAGGAAAAGGGTGTGCGGGTGCAACTGGGGACCAAGGCCAAAGAATGGCTGATTCAAAGAGGCTTTAAGCCCAAATATGGGGCGCGGGCCTTGCGCCGAGTGATTCAAAAGAATATTGAGGACGCTATTGCCGAAAAAATCCTCAAGGGAGGGCCTCAAAGGCACAGGTCTATCCGAGTGGGAGTGCGCAACAATAAGCTGGTTTTTAGTGAGAAGAAGGCTGGCAGACAGAAGGTAGGCGGTCAGCCTGTAGCGCAGGGCTTTTAGCTCTTCCCTCCGCTTAGAAATGACAAATGGGCAGCTTGAAAAATGGCCTTTTCGCCCAATATCTGCGTTATGCTCAAAATTTAATCCTCGGAATATCAGGTATATGCCTGTGGTTAAATTTTTCACATGCCTTGATCTTGAACGAAAATTCTTATTTTTCAAGGTACCCAAATGCCAAAGCTCAAATGTCAAATGAATGTCAAAGCTCAAATGACAAAAATTTTGACATTTGGCATTTGGATTTCATTTGAACTTTGGATTTTGACATTTGACATTACTGGACAGAACCAACTTTTTTTTATTGTTTTGCCTGCTGATTTCCTTTTGCCTTGCGCCGGCGCCAGGCTGGGCAAACAATGAGGCCATGCTGATTGGTGAGGTTGCCGTCAAGGGCAATCAGAAGATTGAGAGCGCTACCGTTCGCAGTTATATCAGCACCCAAGTTGGGGATGTCTTTTCCCCCCGGCAAATCCGCCGCGACTTACAGGCGATTTACAACAGCGGCTTTTTTCACGATGTTCAGGTGGATGCCCAGGATTTTGAGGGCAGATTAAGGCTTATCTTTATTGTTCAGGAAAAACCCTCAATCAAGGAGATCCTGCTGGAGGGTAATGATGAGCTGGATGAAGAAAAGCTGCTCAAGGTGATTGATATTAAGGTCAACTCCATTCTGGACGAGATTGCCCTGGAGCAAAATGTCAAGCAGCTTAGAAAACGCTATGCCGAGGACGGCTTTTATCTGGCCCAGATTACTTACGAAATCAAGGAAATTTCTCCCCATTCGGTTTCCGTAACCTTCAAGATTGAGGAGGGGGAGGAGGTTCTGCTGGAGGAAATCCGCTTTGAGGGCAACCAGGATTTTAGCGATGACGAGCTCAAGGATGTGATAGAAAGCGCTGAGCACTGGTTTTTTTCCTGGCTGACCGGCTCCGGCTACCTGGATGAGGATGTACTGGAGCTAGACATGGAGCGCCTCTTGACCTTTTATTTTGACCAGGGCTACATCCAGGCCAAAATCGGCGACCCTGAGATTACCTTGAGCGAGGATAAAAGCGAATTAAGGGTACTCATTCCGCTTTCTGAGGGGATACAATTTACCATTAGCAAGATTAGCCTGAAAGGTAACCGGATTATTGAAACCCCGGTAATTGAGGAAAAGCTGAAGAGTAAAGTGGGAGATATTTTCAACCGCAGCAAGGTGCGCCAGGATGTGAATTCCATTTCCAACCTTTACGCCGAGCAGGGGTATCTCTTGAGCGAGGTCTATCCCAGTACCAAAGAAACTCCGGCCGATAAGAAAGTAGACATTACTTTTAACGTCCACGAGGGCAAGATTACCTATGCCGGGCGGATTTCCATCAGCGGAAACGACAATACCAGGGACAAAGTCATTCGCCGCCAAATCCAGTTTGTAGAAGGCGAGGTGCTCACCAGCACCAACCTGCGCCGCAGCCGCGAACGCATTAACAACCTGGGCTTCTTTGACCAACTGGATTTGCAAACTAAAAAAGCTCCCCGGGAAAATACCCTGGATATAGACCTAAAGGTCAAGGAGCGTATGACGGGTGCTGTAACCCTGGGAGCAGGCTGGAGCTCGGTCAATCAAATCGTGGCAAATGCCAGTATTTCCCAGGGGAACCTCTTTGGGCGGGGGCAAAAGGTGGTGTTATCGGGCAGCGTAGGCCGGGTAATTCAGAACTACAACCTGAGTTTTACCGAGCCCTGGCTCTTTGACACCCCCCTCTCCGCCGGGGTTAATCTGTACCTGCGCACCCGCCGCCAATTGCGTTTCAGCCAATATCAAATCAACCGCAGGGGCGCTTCCTTCCCCTTTAGTTACCCCTTGACTGATTATCTGCGGGCCTATTTCACCTACCGTTATGAAGAGGTGGAAATACTTAACGTTCCAACCGATGCCTCTACCTTTTTAAAGCGCCGTGAGGGAACCACTATTACCAGCAGCACATACTTTGCCCTAATGAGGGATTCGCGCGATAGCTGGATACGCCCCACCCGCGGCTCACGCAATAAAATCTCTTATGAGATCGCCGGCAGTACCTTAGGGGGGGATAATTACTATCACCGCACCAACCTGGACTCGGGCTGGCACTTTCCCCTTTTCTGGAAGTTTGTTTTTTCTGCTCGCGGCCGCCTAGCCTACCAAACCAGCTACGCCGGGCGTGAGCTGCCCGTTCAGGAATTGTTTACCGCCGGCGGGGCTCAGACTGTACGCGGTTTTCAATATGGCTCACTGGGGCCCAAGGAAGACGGACAGGTGGTTGGCGGGAATAAGCTGCTGGTATTTAATACCGAATTGCACTTTCCCCTTATTGACCAACTGGCCGGGCTTTTCTTCTTTGATATGGGAAACGCCTTTGCCGAGGGGCAGAATTATCAATTTAATAACCTGCGCAGCGGGGCTGGATTTGGACTTCGCTTTTATACCCCTATGGGGCCTATCCGCCTGGACTGGGGCTATAAGCTGCACCCCCTGACCACGGAATCACAGTATGAATGGCACTTTGCCATGGGAACATATTTCTAGTATTCTACCCAAATAACCAACGGAGGAAATTAAAAATGCCCAAAGTTAAGCTGATTGCCCTGATTAGCAGTTTGAGCGTGCTGTTAAGCATTGCTTGGGCCGGAGCCGAGGAACCCGCGCCAGCCAAAATCGGCTATGTCCATGCCCAGCGGATTTTGGAGGAAACAAAGGCCGGCAAAAAGATCCGGCGTGCGTTGGATAACCTGGCCAAGGAAAAGAGGGCCAAGCTGGAGGCCTTAAAGGATAAAATCCTGAAAATGGATGAAGAACTGGTTAAAAAGCAGCTGGTGCTGTCTCTGGATACCAAAGCCAAGCTGGAGGAGGATATTCGCCACAAGCAGTTGGAATTGAAGCGCTACCAGGAGGATTCCCTTATGGTCCTCAAACGTTTTGAAAAGGAAGCCCTGACAAAAATCAACGCTGCCGCCATGCGGATTATCAAAAAGATTGGGGAAGAAGAAAAATACACCCTGATCCTGGAGGTGCGAGAGAGCAACATTCTCTACGCAGACCCCCAGATTGATATTACCGATAAAGTAATTGAGGCTTACGACCAAGAGGAATCGGAAGTAAAATGAAAAGTTTTACTTTAGCCCAACTGGCCCAGTTTACCGCCGGGCGGGTAATCGGCAACCCGCAGACCAAAATCAGCCGGGTCAGGCCGATAGAGGAGGCCGGGCCGGGAGCGATTACCTTTCTGGCTAATCCCAAATATGTTCGTCATCTGGAAACCACCCGGGCCTCAGCGGTAATTGTTTCCCCCCAGATCAAGCAAGCCCCTGTCCCTCTGCTGCAAGTGGAAAACCCGTATGCCGCCTTTGCCCAAGTCCTGGCTCAGCTACACCCCCCCCCAAAACCTGCTCCAGGCATTCATCCCGGCGCAACCATTGCTGAAGACGCTCAACTGGGAGCGGGGGTTTATATCGGTGCTCAGGCGGTGATTGGCCAGGGAGTCAGGATTGGCGACAGTACCTATATCTATCCGGGAACGTGTATTGGCGACAACTGCCAAATCGGTGATGATTGTATAATTAACGCCAACGTGAGCCTCTACCAGGGGGTCAGGCTTGGAAACAGGGTTATTATTCACAGCGGGAGCGTAATCGGCAGCGACGGATTTGGCTATGTTTTCGCCCAGGGCGAACAGCAAAAGGTGCCCCAGGTGGGAACGGTGCTGATTGAAGACGAGGTGGAAATCGGGGCCAATGTTACCATTGACCGCGGCACCCTGGGGGCTACCCGCATCGGCCGCAAGGTTAAAATAGACAACCTGGTGCAGATTGCCCATAACGTGGTGATCGGCGAGAATTCCATCATCGTGGCCCAGGCCGGCATCGCCGGCAGTACCAAGCTGGGCAAGCGGGTCATCCTGGGGGGGAAAGTGGCAGTAGTCGGCCATATTGAATTAGCCGATGATACTAAGGTGGCCGGCAAATCAGGAGTAACCAAAAACACCACCCCCGGTACTATTCTGGCCGGCTTTATCGGCATTCCTCATCAACAGTGGCGCAAGACCGAGGCAGCGGTAAGGCGCCTACCCCAGTTGTTTGAAAAAGTGCGCCGGTTAGAAAAGCGCTTGCGGGAGTTGGGAAAAGAAACTGGAGAAAATAATGGATAACGAGTTATTGTTGGAAAAGGCCCGCCGCATTAAAATGCTGATGATGGATGCGGATGGGGTGCTGACAAACGGGCAAATCATTTATAGTAATAAGGGGGATGAACTCAAGGCCTTTGACGTGAAAGACGGCTTCGGGATTCGCCTGGCTCACCGGGTGGGCATCAAAACCGCCATTATCACCGGCCGCATTTCCCAGGTTATCATGCGCCGGGCCAAGGAGCTGGAAATTGAAGAGGTACACCAAAACGCCTTTGTCAAGGGGGAAACCTACCAAAAAATCCTCTCCAGATGCGGCTTGCAGCATGAGCAGGTGGCTTATATGGGGGATGATCTGGTGGATTTGCCGGTAATGCGCCGGGTGGGATTCTCTATTGCCGTGCCGGAGGCAACTGAAGAAGTAAAGCAGCAGGCCGATTACATTACCCACCATTCTGCCGGGCAGGGAGCGGTAAGAGAGGTGGTAGAGCTAATTCTCAAGGCCCAAGACCTGTGGGCAAAGGCCACTCAGCGCTATTTTTAAAGGGCACCTTATCCCCTAAAGGGACCAAACGAATGGGCAGAAAAAAATTAGTAATCGCCATTGACGGCCCCTCGGCGGCGGGCAAAAGCACCCTAGGTAAACTGCTGGCCAAATCTCTGGGTTACATGTACATTGACAGCGGGGCCATGTATCGGGCGATTGCGCTAAAACTGCAGCGGGACAATGTCAGCCTGCAAAATTCAGCGGCCATCGAGAGAATTCTTGCCAACAGCTCAATTACCTTTACTGGTGAAAATGGTAAGCTAATGACCATTTTGGACGGTGAGGATGTGAGCCAGGAAATTCGCACCCCCTCCATCAGCCAACTGGCCTCAACCAGCTCGGCGCTGCCCATAGTGCGGCACTGTCTGGTCAAAATGCAGCAGGAGATGGGTAAGGCCGGCGGAGTGGTAATGGACGGGCGGGATATTGGCACCGTGGTTTTTCCCCAGGCTGATTGCAAATTCTACCTGGACGCCTCGCTTGAAGAACGCGCCCAGCGCCGCCTCTCGGAGCTGCAAGCTAAGGACGTTGAAGCCGATTTGGCCGGGGTGATGGCCGAAATGCAGCAGCGCGACCATAACGACAGCACCCGTGAACACTCCCCCCTTTGCCAGGCGGCCGATGCAATTTTGATTGATTCCACCAACCTCAGCATTGAAGATGTTGCTCAAAAAATGCTGGCGAAAATAGATAAATATCTGAGCCAATTGGCCTAAGCTGGATTATCCACAAAGGCTGTGGATAACCTGTTCTCCCCTTTAACCTAATAGTATTTCAGCAGGTTAGAACAAATTGCCCAATTTATAGCCATCTAAACAAGGCTAGTAAAATCAATAAGTTGTCTCCAGGTAATTGCTTTTCAAGTAGTTATTTTCCGGCAACAAGATATAGTAGCCAAAGTTATCCACAGCACAAGTCGCTTTTATAGCAACCCAGCAGCAGGGAGGTAACAGGCATGAAACTTTTTTTGACTGGTGGTACCGGCTTTGTGGGGAGTGAAATTTTAAAGCAATTAACCGAGAATGGACATGCGGTGCGGTGCCTGGTGCGGCCGGATTCCAAGAAAAAACTGGCTGTCACAGAGGGGGTAGAAATTGTCAACGGCGATATTACCCAGCCCGAGAGCCTGGCCGGAAAAATGGAGGGTTGTGAGGCGGTGATTCACCTGGTGGGAATTATTCGTGCCTTCCCAAGTAGGGGAATTACCTTTGAAAAAATACATTATGAGGGCAGCCGCAATGTAATTGATGAGGCAAAACGGGCCGGAATCAAGCACTTTTTACATATGAGCGCCCTGGGAGCAAGCGCCGATGCCAAACCCCTCTATCACCAGACCAAGTATAAGGCAGAACAATATCTGAAGCAAAGCGGGCTTACCTATACCATTTTCCGCCCCTCGGTAATCTTCGCTCCAAACGATGAGTTTGTTAACATGCTGGCGAACATGATTCGCCTGGCCCCGATTGTACCTGTAATTGGAAACGGGCGCTGTAAAATGCAGCCCGTGGCACTGGAGAACGTGGTCCAGGGCTATCTGGGCGCCTTGAGCAACCCGGTTGCCCAGGGCAAGGTCTATGAGATCGGCGGCCCCGAGCAATTTGAATACGATCAGATGCTGGACGTTATCGCTGGCGCTATGGGGCGTAAGGCAATCAAATTTCATCAGCCGGTCGCCCTGGTGAAACCCATGGTCTGCCTATTGGAGGGTTTTAGCTGTTTCCCTCTGAGCAGCGACCAACTGCTGATGTTGCAGCAGGACAATGTTTGCGACCCCCAGCCCTTCTGCCAGGAACTGGGAGTTGAGCTTGTTCCCTTCGCCGAGGGGATTAAAAAATGGTTGTGATTAATAGGGTGGGCTGCGCCCACCTTTTAAGACTGGTGGGCGCAGCCCACCCTACCCTTGCTTTTCCCCAAACATTGGAGTATTATTTAGGGGTAATGTTTGTATGGAGGTGGTTTAAGGTATGCTAATAGAGGTGAAACTCAAAGGGGTGGCGCTGGATCCCTTGACCAACGTGCCGATCGTGCTTCTGAAAGGGGTTAAAGACAGCCAAACCCTGCCCATTTGGATTGGGTTTTTTGAAGCCAACGCAATTATTTCCCAGGCCGAGCAGATCACTTTCCCCCGCCCGATGACGCATGATTTATTAAAAACCACCCTTGAGAAACTGGGGGCTAAGGTAGATCGGGTGGTAATAACCGAGCTTAAAGACAACACCTTTTATGCGGTGATTGAGATTTCACGAGGGAGGACGCGGCTCAAGCTGGACTCCCGCCCCAGTGACGCTATTGCTCTGGCTTTGCGGGTTCAGGCACCGTTCTTTGTAGAAGAAGAGGTTTTTAAAAAAGCCAAAAAAATTGACTTAAGCCAACTACCCAGCCAGGAGGATAAGTGGCAAGACTGGTTGGAGCAGGCGCGGCCTGATGACTTCGGCAAGTACCGGATGTAGCGGCTTCGTAAAAAGTCCATCTGCGGCGTTGCGCGGCATCCTCAGTCACTGCGGCGTACCTACAAGTACGCCTTCGTTCCTTCGGATTTGCGCACCTTGCAGTTGGAGCTTTTTACTTTGCCGTCCGTTTTTCGGCTTTTTACGAGTTCATCAGATATAGCTAAACTTATGAAAGCATTCTCTCTCCCCCTGCCATCATCTGCTCCCCCTTTATCTGTGCGCTGTATTGTTGTCTATTGGCTGCCGGTGGTCGCTTATCTGGGACTGATTTTTTACCTCTCCTCGTTACCCCAACTGGCTACTGAGATTAGTCTTTTTTCTGGCGCCGATAAATTCATTCACCTGGGGGAATATGCACTTTTAAGCTGGCTTCTGTCACGGGCCTTGCGCTCGGCCAGCCCCTTTAGCCGACAGGCCGCCGTCATAGCCATACTTTTTGCTACTCTCTATGGCATTAGTGACGAATTCCATCAAGCCTTTGTGCCCGGTCGCAGTGCGGAATTCCTGGACGTGGTTGCTGACTGCGGGGGAGCAGTTTTGGCCCAAATAATTAATTATAAAAGGAATTAACTTCATGCGCAAGTTGTTTGGCACCGATGGGGTGCGTGGGGTGGCTAATATAGAGCCAATGACTGCGGAAATCGCCCTCAGCTTGGGACGGGCGGCCGCCCATGTCTTTCGGCGTGACCATAGGCGGCACCGGATTGTAATCGGCAAGGACACCCGTCTTTCCGGCTATATGCTGGAGAGTGCTTTGGTGGCCGGAATTTGCTCCATGGGAGTGGATGTGCTGGTGGTGGGGCCAATGCCCACCCCGGCCATTGCCTTTATCACCCGCAGCTTGCGGGCCGATGCCGGGGTGATGATTTCCGCCTCCCACAACCCTTACGAAGACAATGGGATTAAATTTTTTTCCTGCGAGGGCTTTAAACTGCCCGATAAGCTGGAGGCGGAGATTGAACACCTGGTAGCCAATGGGGAAATTGACGCTATTCGCCCCACAGCCACTGCAATCGGCAAGGCCTACCGCATTGACGATGCCGAGGGCAGGTATATTGAATTTTTGAAGAATTCCTTCCCCCGGGGCATGGACTTGCAAGGCTTAAAGATTGTGCTGGACTGCGCCAACGGGGCGGCCTACAAGGTGACCCCCAAGGTACTGCGCGAGTTGGGGGCCGAGGTGGTTGTTTATCATGACCGCCCGGACGGTGAAAACATCAACCGCAATTGCGGCTCCTTGCATCCAGAAGTAGTGCAGGAAGCGGTCCTCACCCATAAGGCTGACCTGGGAATCTCCCTGGACGGTGATGCAGACCGCACCATTCTGGTGGATGAAAAGGGCAAGATTATTGACGGCGACCATATTATGGCCATCTGCGCCCTGGATTTTGCCCGCCGAGATAAGCTCCAGGCCAATACCCTGGTTACTACGGTAATGAGCAACCTGGGGCTGGAGTTGGCGCTTAAAAAAGCCGGGATTAAGATGATCAGAACTGCGGTAGGCGACCGTTATGTAATGGAAAAGATGCGTCAAGGCGGCTACAACCTGGGGGGGGAACAATCCGGGCATATTATCTTTTTAGATTACAGCACCAGCGGGGACGGCTCCCTGACCGCCCTGCAACTGTTGGCGATTATGGTAGAAAGCGGCCGGCCGCTTTCTCAGTTGGCCGCTTGTATGCAATCCCTGCCCCAAATCTTGATCAACCAAGATGTCAGGGAAAAAACCGACCTGGCTAAACTACCCCAAGTACAGCAGGCAATTCAGCGCGCCGAGGCCCGGTTGGGTGAAACTGGGCGGGTGCTGGTGCGCTATTCGGGTACTCAACCCATGGTGCGGGTCATGCTGGAAGGGAAAGACGGGCAAGAAATCAAGCGATTGGGGGAGGAAATTGTTGCCGCCATCACTCAGGGTATAGGAAAAACCTAAAAATGAGCCGCCAGTTGAAGGCGATTTTCTTTGACATTGACGATACCCTCTATTCCACCTCGGAGTTTGCCAAGGTGGCCCGCCTGAACAGCGTCCATGCCATGATCAAGGCCGGCTTGCACATGAGCACCGCAGCCTGCTTTCGCGAGCTGAGAGAAATCATTGAGGAGTTTGGTTCCAATTTCGGCAAGCATTATGACACCCTGCTCTTGCGCATTCCCCCGGAAACCTATCGCGGGATCAACCCGGCGCTGATTGTGGCCGCCGGTGCAGTAGCCTACCACGAAACCAAGTTCAAGCAACTAAAACCCTACCAGGATGTGCTGGAAGTCTTTCAACTCCTCTCGCATACTGACTTGACTATAGGAATTATTACCGCTGGCCTGGAAATCAAACAGGCGGAAAAACTTATCCGCCTGAAACTACTGGATTACATCAACCCGCAGGCGATTTTCATCACCGATCAAATCGGGATCGGCAAACCCAACCGCAAACTCTACCAGAATGCCTGTGAGAGTCTGGGGCTGGCTCCCGAGTGCTGTATGTATATAGGGGACAACCCGGTCAACGACATCGACCCTCCCAACAAAATCGGGATGATTACCGTGCTCAACCGCCGCAGCGGCAGGTATCTGGAGATTAAAGGCAAAACCAAGCCCGATTACCTGATTCACGACATGTGGGAGTTGCTGGAAATACTGCGGCGGGATTTCAAGCTGGCGGTTTAAAAAATGGGCATATCTAAAGCAAAAACCTATCTGGCACTGGGGCTGCTGTTCCTTACCGCCTGTGGCTATCACTTAATGGGTAGCAGTCTTTCCTCCCTCCCCCCCCATATCCAGACCATTGCCGTTCCCATGTTTAAGAATACCAGCGGGGAACCCAACCTGGAAAAGCACGTTACCCAAGCGGTAATTCAGAAATTCCAGAGTATCGGCAAACCGCGCCTGGTGGCAGAAGACCAAGCCGATGCCGTTTTGCTGGGGACTGTTACCCGCTATACCCCGAGTTTTGCCTTATCTTTTACTGCTGGTAATACCGGGCAAAATGTGCAGGAATTCCGCATGGAGATTGTGGGAGATATACTAATCAAGGAAACGGCCAGCGGGAAAATTCTCTGGCAAAAAAAGGGACTCTACTCCAAGCGGGAATACACCCTGGCCGGCCAGTTGGCCGACACCAAGGTACGAGAGTTGGAACACAAGAAACTGACCGCCTTTGAATTTGCCCGTGACCTGACCATTGTTTTGGAAGGGTTTTAGAAGGACTTTCACCACAGAGGACGCAGAGGAAAGAAATTGGGTGCCTTGAAAAATGAGAATTTTCGTTCAAGATCAAGGCATGCGAAAAATTTAACCGCAGGCATATGCCTGATATTCCGAGGATTAAAT
>QIFF01000048.1 GCA_003230635.1 bacterium
AGGCCCCGGAGTTTTCCAGGATATAGTTGATTTCCTCTGCCGCCAAAAAGGAGTTGACCGGCACCGCTACCGCCCCCATTTGAAATAGGGCGAAGCAGGCATAAATATACTCCGGTGAATTGGGCAAAAGTAGGGCTACCCGTTCCCCGGGCCGGACTCCCACCTGTTTTAACCCCCTGGCCAGAGCCAGGGTTTGCTGGTACAATTCCAGGTAGTTGAAAGCCCGCTCAGAAAAAATCAGGGCGGTGTCTTTGGGGCGTTGATGGGCCTGAATGGCCAGTAATTCTCCCAGGGGCATAGTCTTTCTTTCTCCTTTTCAGCTTAATGTAGGGGAGGGCGTCTCTGCCCGCCCTCTGACTGGGCGGACACGGAGTTCCGCCCCTACTTTATTTACCCGGAGACATCATCTCCAGCGCCTGGTTGGCGTAGAGGCGTACTGTTTTGTCTTCATCCTCGGCGGCTTGCCTGAGGGCCGCCAGAGAGGCTTCGCTCTTAATGCGGGCCAGGGAAACTACCGCCAGGCGGCGAGAGCTGGGGTGGGTGCTGGCCTGCAACACCTTGATTAAAAAGGGAGCCAGCCGACCATCTCCCAGGCGCCAGCTGTTAATATAGTGCAGCAGGCGGTTTTCCAAAACAAAATCCGGCTTACTCTCCCATTCGGCGATTAACTTGGGCAGGCTTTCTTAAAATGGTAGTGATTGTATAGGGACGGGCCTTGCTTTCCGACCTGGCCGCTTCCTGCAGCAGCAGGGGCAGGGCTGCCTTGTCTTCCAGGGCCATAATCACCTGCACCGCCGCCATTTTGGCATTGCTGCCGGCGTCGGGGTCATTTAACTTAGCCAGCAGGCCCGCTAGGGGCTTGACCCCGAATTTGCGCAGGGCCTGCACCTCATAGCCCTTCATGGTGCCCAGCAGGGAAAGCAGTAAGTCCAGGCTGCTGTCTTGTCCCAGTTCCCCCAGGGCCAGCACCGCGGTTACCGCCGCACGCTCCTCATCAGTATCGGGGAATTCCACTATGGGCGGAGACTGGCGGATGAGTTGGATCAGGCTTTTTTCCGCCTCTACCAGCTTGAGCTTGCCGCACATGCCGGCGGCTACCGCCCGCACCATAGGATGGGGGTGCTTTAGCTCTTTGAGAAAAATCGGGCCTAGTTTAGGGTCGTTGATGCGACTGATGCTATTGATTAATTTCTCGCGAACCGGGCCTTCCTGTTTCTGGATCAGCTCCAGTAATGAGTCAATTTCCTCCCGGCTGCCGGGGGTCAGCTTAGCCAGTTCCTTAGCCAGGCGCAGGGCAGGGGGTGTTCCCTTGGGCTTACTTTTGAGCTCGGCCGCCAATTGGGGAAGGGACTTGGCCCAGGCCGGCGGCGAAGCAGCGGCTAGCCCCAAAAACAGGATCAGTCCCAGGGTAATCCCCAACATTGTTTTTGTGTGCTTTTTCATTTTCTTTCCTCCAGTAAGTTCAATTCTAGTCTCAGGAGGTTCTTTTGTCAATAAGGCTGCTCCCAAATCCACCACCTAATTTCAGTCCAGGTGATGGATTTGGGCTGCTGTTGTCCCCCTTATCTGTCAAATATTTCTTGCTTTTTACTGCGCTTTACCATAGGATTAAAAAGGGTTTTTTGCGGGGAAACCCTATGTAGGGATAGCTTGGAATAGAGCCTTCAGGCTCGTGTCATTTTTTCACGGGGCTAAAGCCCCTACTCCTTTTTGGAGGTGGATAATCCTGAACCTATTGGGACAGAAAAAAAGCCGGCTTGACCTAGTCATTGGCTTAGGCATAGTCTTTCTTTTTCTGGCAGTCAATATAGCTACCATAGAGGAATCTGGAATAGGCACCGACGCTGGCCGCCATATGTTCCGGGGAGAGGTATTGCTGCATCTCTATCTTACCGGGGAAACCGATTACAGCAATTTGCCAGCCAGTGAGCGCTGTAAATTCCAGGAGATTGATCCCGATTACGAGCTTTTAACCCCGGAGTTCTTCATTAATCGTTATCATGGGAAAAATACCATAGGAGGACTGGCCTCCGCTGTTACTTGCCTTATTTTTCATAAGCGCCTGGGGTGGCTGGGGGCTTTAGATGCCCATAACTTAGCCCTTATTGTCTTTGGGGCCTTAACCATATTGGTTGTATATCTTTTTGCCTTAGAGGCTTTCGGCGGAAGGGTAGCCATCCTCTCAGCGCTATTCCTGGCCCTCTATCCCCCCTTTATTGGCTATACTCACGTCACCGTCAAGGATATGCCGGTGGTCTTTTTTGTCTCCGCCACGGTTTGGAGTTTTTGGAGGGGGGTCGTTCATAAAAGTTATACATGGGTCTGGCTGTCGGTAATATTCCTGGGAATGGCCCTGGTTTCTAAAATGACCGGCGCCTTTGCCCTTATTATTCTGGGGACATGGCTCTTGAGCTTGTTTCTGTTCAAGCAAAAAATCGGAATTTCCCCAAGGCGTTCCCCCAAGTTTTGGACGACCCTGCTGCTTTCACCGTTGGTTGTCATGTTGGTTTATTTGTTGTTTGCTCCAACGATCTGGTATAAAAATCCTTACGACCTGGGGGGAAACATAGCCAGTGTTGTCCATCAAACTCTGGATACAAGAAATTTCGTAATTACCAAGAAAACCAGCCTGACCAGCGGTAAGAAAGGCCCCTACAAAGACCGTTGGCAGGCATATTATGCCCCCACTCATGGCTTGCTTACCATTCCTTTGCCCATCTTGTTTTTTGCTCTTTTTGGGAGCTGGTACGCAGTAAAAAAAAGGCGGGAGGAAGCCGGGAGGGATGCCTGGCTGGTTTTAATCTGGGCCACTGCCCCGGTTTTGTTTTGCACCCTTCCTTATTTGCACATATATAATAGTATAAGGGCTGCCTGCTGGCGGGGATAGGTACGGAAGGTTTTTATTCCTGGCTTAAACCGCTCACGGCCAAGTATCTATCCCCGGCTAAGGTCCCAGCGGTCTATGCAGGGTTTTTGGCGCTGATGATAACCTCAGAGGCTGTTTCTGTGCTGCAATACTACCCTTATGAAGCAACCTTTTTCAATAGCCTGATCGGGGGGCTGAAGGGCGCCCAAGATATTCAAATTCCTTTTACTGACAGGGTGGGAATACCATCGGCGGCGGACTTTCAGGGGAGCTCCCTGCGCAATGCGGTAAAATGGCTCAACCAACATGCTGCCCCGGGGTCTATCGTAGTCTTCCACCGGGAAGAAAAAAACAAGTTTTTACCGCTGAAAAAAGGGATAAAGGTGCTGCCCTTTAGGTGGGATCGGCAGGCAAGGAAAAGAGAGGCGGTAAGGAAAATGGCCTTTGACACTGCTTATCTTGCATTTATAAACACCTACTGGAACCGAACCCATCCGTTATTTGGATATTGCTATCAAAAACTATCCCCTGTCTATACAATTGAAGCCAACGGTGCGCCGGTTAGCTGGATTTACCAGATGCCCAGGGAAGAGTTTTTAAGGGTGGTGTTCCCCCCGGAATCAAGATGAGGGCACCTTTTTCAAAGCACCCATGAATATGGACAAGAGAATACTCAACTTAAAAAAATGGTATCCGGGATTGTTGCTTGGCGTGTTATACTGTACTATTGCTATATTGACCATGCATAATTACGGGGTAGCACCAGATAATCCTTACAGCTATTTCCGGGGAGAACGAATCTTTCAGTACTTTCTAAGCGGTGAGCGAAAGGTGCTGGATTGGTGGACTGATATGAATGATTACACTGCATACGAAAGCGGGAATCATCATCCGCAATTTGTGAGGTTACATCCTGATTTTCCCTCCGCCAATATGACTGAAGGATATAATAACTCCTTCGGATATATTGCTTCAGCCGTTAGCTGCTACATATTTTACCGGGTGTTAAAGCTGACTGATGCCAAAACTGCCCACCGGCTGTCAAATATCTTTTTCGGGGCCCTGATGATCATGGTGATTTATTGGTTTGCCGCAGAGGCGGTTAGCCCTGCCGCTGGTTTCTTTTCCGCCCTGTCCATGTTCCTGCACCCCAGGCTATTTATTCTTGTCCAGGGAAATATTAAAGATATTCCTATGCTCAGCATGTATGTATTGACGGTCTGGGCCGGCTGGAGGGCGGTGGAACTTGATGACTGGCGCTGGCTGTTGGTTTCGGCAACAGCCATGGGATTGGGAATGGGCAGCAAAAGCACGGCTGGCTTCGCCCTATTAGTTTTGCTGCCTTATTTTTTGCTCAGACAAATTCGCCTGCGGAAACTTCCTTCAAAGAAACTTCTAATTGCGCTTTTGCTTAGTCCGCTTATTTGCTATTTACTCATATATGCCAGTAACCCAAGTTACTGGGGGGGGCTTTTCAGCAAAGCAGAGCAACTCCCTCAAAATGTCGTTACTACAACCACATCTGCTGAAACACCCGGCATATTCCAGTACTTGCTTGGGGAATGGCGGCGAGCCAGCTCCCCCGGCTCAACCCACACCAATTGGGTTTCGGCCTCAATGCCCGGCTGGACAAGTATAAGAAGCAGGTTTGCCTTTTTCGTTAGCCCTATGGTAACCAATCTTTTGGCTATACTGGGGGCGATTACCTGTTTTAGAAAGTTCCTAAAAAAGGAATATGAATATTACTTTATCTTGATTACCTGGTTATTTATTCCCCTTTTCCGCACGGCAGCGCCTTACTCTGTTGCTTACGGGGGAATCCGCCTTTATGTAGATTATGTTCCCCCGTTGTGTCTGCTGGCCGGACTGGGGGCTTCTCAGTTGATTGACCGGCTTAAAATCCGCCTTCCCTCTCCTCAAATGGCACCTTACATCATGTTAGCAGCTTTCTTGCCCATTACCTATAAACTTATTGATATGCACCCTTACCAAGGGGTTTTCTTTAACTTTTTGTTGGGCGGCAATAAGGGGGCAATGGAACGCAAGTACCCGTACACGGGAGATATCAATTTCTCAACCTATCCTGAGGCCATTGCCTGGTTCAACCAATATGCCGAGCCAAACGCCAGGATTATTGCCGTCAATAGCCACCTGCTTAACGGATTTGGGCTGCGTGAGGATTTAAAAGCAGTTTACCTGCAAGAGGAAGCCCTTGGGGGTCAAGATATTTACTACTTGACAGTACCGGTTTCCTGGACGTATAAACAGGATATACCTTGGTCAGAGGAAAATCGCCGCCTGGTTAAAGAAGTAAGGGTGGATGGTTCACCCGTTTTGTTGATATATAAACACAAAGGGCACCCTAAAGGGGCGCTGCGGCAGCCGGAGATGGCCTAATGTTTATTTCCATTGTTGTACCGATTTACAATGAGGAAGAGAGCATTCGCCCTCTTTATGCGGAACTCAAGGAAACCTTGGCTGATCTGGGAGAGAGCTATGAAATTATCTTAATCGATGACGGCAGCAGCGATTCCAGCTTCACCATTTTAAAAGAACTGGCCCAAAAAGAACAGAATGTTAAGGTTATTCGTTTCCGCAAAAACTTCGGGCAGACGGCAGCCATTAGTGCCGGCTTTAACCATGCCCAGGGGGATTTTGTGGTTACCCTGGACGCTGACCTGCAAAATGACCCCCGCGACATCAAGAAGATGCTGGAGATGACCCAAGAAGGCTATGAAATCGTAAGCGGCTGGAGACTAAACAGAAAAGATGCTCTCTTTACCAGAAGAATACCCTCCATCATTGCCAACAAGCTGATTTCCAAGCTTACCTCAGTCTATCTTCATGATTACGGCTGTACCCTGAAGGTGTATAAAAAAGAAGTGGTCAAAAACCTAAACCTGTATGGAGAGACCCATAGGTTCATTCCGGCCCTGGCCAGTTGGATGGGGGTCAAGGTTACCGAAGTGGTGGTCAACCATCGCCCACGCAAACACGGCAAATCAAAATACGGGCTGGGCCGCACCTTCACGGTAATCCTGGACCTCATAAACGTTAAATTTCTGCTCAGTTACTCCACCCGCCCCATTCAGGTTTTTGGCGGGTTAGGGCTTATATCCTTTTTGCTGGGGACGATATCCCTTGCCGGCCTGGTTTTCATGAAGCTGGCAGACGGGGTGGATATGACAGGCAATCCCTTGTTGTTTATGACTGTTCTATTTATCCTGGTGGGGGTTCAGTTCATTACCATGGGGCTTCTGGGGGAAATCAACATCAGAACCTACCACGAAAGCCAGAATAAGCCGATTTACACCATTGCAGAGATTGTGGGGCACTCTGAACAGCCGTTCCCAAAAAACTGATGAAACTGTTAGTCTTAAACTATGAATTCCCGCCGCTAGGGGGTGGGGCGGCACCGGTAACCCAGCATTTGAGTAAACAAATAATAAAATATGGTCACCAGGTGGACCTGGTAAGTATGCATTATAAAGGCTTAGCTAGAGAAGAAGTTGTTGATGGCATTCACGTTTATCGCATAAGATGCCTAAGGAAACGGCAAGCTACCTGCGAAACAATAGAAATGCTTAGTTTTGTAATCATGGCTTTCCCTTTTTTACTGAAGCTGACAAAACAGAACAAGTATGATCTCATTCATTGTCACTTCATTATCCCTACCGGCATCTTAGCTTACCTGATTAACAAATTTAGGGGGCTGCCCTATATTATTACCTCTCACGGCTCTGATATTCCGGGCTTTAATGAAGATAGATTTACCCTGGAACACAGAGTTACCAAGCCATTATTGAGACTAATAATAAGGCACGCCAAACAACTCATCACCCCCTCAAATTACTTAAAAAACTTAATTTTGAAAAATGTAGGGAAGTACGACATAAAGGTAATCCCCAATGGAATTGATATAGATAAGTTCGGCTTCCTAAAAAAAGAAAAGAAAATCTTGATGACTGGCAGACTGCTGCCACGCAAGGGGTTCCAGTATGTCTTGGAAGCCCTCAAGGGGGTAAAATCCGACTATGAGGTGCATATAGCCGGAGATGGACCGAATGCAGATGAACTAAAGGCAATTGCCCGCAACCTGAAGATAAAAGTGGTTTTTCATGGCTGGCTGGATAATAATTCCCCCGTATTAAGAGAATTATATGAAACTTCCTCAATTTATCTATTGCCTTCTAAGCAGGAGAATGCCTCCATCGGTTTATTGGAAGCCATGCTGGCGGGCATGGCGGTCATTACCAGTAATGTCTCCGGCTGCCCTGAGACGGTGGGGGACAGTGGCTTGTTGGTTAGCCCTCAAGACGTGGAGGGGATCAGGACCAATTTGCTAAAATTAATTAACGACGACAAACTTTGTCGGGAACTGGGGGCAAGAGCCAGAAATAGAGTGCTGGAGGTTTTTGACTGGCAGAAGATCAGCCGGCAGTATATTGCCCAGTATGAGGAGATTGTGAGGGCAACACATTAAATGATAAAAATAAAGATCTGCGGGATTACTAATTTAAGGGATGCGCTGCTGGCTGCCGAGCTGGGGGCGGATGCACTTGGCTTCATTTTTGCATCTTCCAGTCCGCGGAGGGTCAACCCTCAGGTGGCGAAGGAAATTATTGCTCAACTGCCTTCCTTCGTGAGCGCAGTGGGGGTGTTCGTCAATCAGGCTGAGGAGCATATCCGGCAGATGCGCCATTTCTGCGCTCTGGATGTGGTACAATTGCACGGCGATGAAAGCCCGGACTTTTGCCGCAATCTGGGGGGGAGGGTGATTAAGGCGATCAGGGTTAAGGATGCGGCCAGCCTGAGCCGGATGAAGGATTACACCGTGAGCGCCTTTTTGCTGGACACTTATCAGGCAGGCAAGCCGGGGGGAACGGGCAAAACCTTTGACTGGCAACTGGCTTTTGCCGCCAGGCAATATGGACGGATTATTCTTTCCGGGGGTCTTAATCCGGAAAATATCCGGGAGGCGGTTAAACAGGTGCAGCCATACGCAGTGGATGCGGCCAGTGGGGTGGAGGCCGCCCCTGGGCAAAAAGACCCCCGGAGTTTGCAGGAATTTATAGAAAGGGTACGGGTACCTTGAATATTATTCTATAGAGGGAGAGGTTGCCTATGCAAACTGGTAATTTCTGGGCCGGCAAGAGGGTTTTGATTACCGGCGGCTTGGGTTTTGTCGGCAGCAATTTGGCTCATCGCCTGGTGGAGTTGAAAGCAGAGGTGGTGCTGGTAGATGCTATGGTGCCTGGTTTTGGGGGAAATATTTTTAATCTTCAGGGTATCAAGAATAAGGTGAAGCTGAATTTTTGTGATACCCGCGACCGGCATAGCATGAATTACCTGGTGCGCGATCAGGAGGTAATTTTTCACCTGGCCGGCAGTTTTAATTACTGGGGCGCCACCGAAGACCCCTGGACGGACCTGGAGCTGAATTGCCGTGGTTCTTTATCCTTGCTGGAGGCTTGTCGCCATAACAATCCCTCTGTCAAGCTGGTCTTTGCCGGTAATCGCAGCCAATACGGCAGGGTTGAGAAGCTGCCGGTTAGCGAGGAGCAGACTCGTCGTCCCCTGCAAATTAATGCGGTCAATAATATTGCCGCCGAGCAATATTATATCCTCTACAATAACCTGCACGGCTTGAGAACTACCTGTCTGCGCCTGACCAATACCTATGGCCCGCGTCATCAAATGCGTCATCATAAGCAGGGTATTGTCAACTGGTTTATGCGCCTGATTATGGAAAACCGGGAGGTGCCGATTTTCGGCGACGGCAAGCAGGTACGCGATCTCAATTACGTGGACGACGTGCTGGAAGCCCTGTTGCTGGCGGCGCTACGGGATGAAGCCAACGGTCAGGTCTATAACTTGGGGGGAGAAGCCATCGCCCTGCTTGACCTGGTTAAGATGATGGTAGGTCTCACCGGCAAAGGGGGCTATAAATTGATGGAGTACCCCGACCAGTTTAAGATTTTTGAGACTGGAGATTACGTGGCTGATTGTAGTAAGATTAAACAAACTTTGGACTGGGAGCCTCGGGTATCCTTGATGACCGGGTTGACCCGCACCTTTGAATACTACACCAAATACAAGAAATATTACTGGCAATGAAACTAATAATCCAAATTCCCTGTTTGAATGAAGAGGAAACCCTCCCCCTGACCCTGGGCGACCTGCCCAAGCAAATCCCGGGAATCGATGTGATTGAGACCCTGGTAATTGACGACGGGAGCAGCGACCGCACGGTGGAGGTAGCCCGTAAGCTGGGGGTCAACCACATCCTCAGTCTGGGCAGACACCGGGGGCTGGCCAAGGCCTTTAAGGCCGGCCTGGACGCCGCCCTGCGCCTGGGGGCGGATATAATCGTCAATACCGATGCCGACAACCAGTATTGGGGCGAGGACATCCGGAAACTGGTGCAGCCGATTCTGGAGGGTTCAGCTCAAATGGTGGTAGGGGAACGCCCGATTGACAAAATTGAGGATTTCTCTCCCCTTAAGAAGAAATTACAGCGCCTGGGCAGTTGGGTAGTACGTCAAATGTCCAAGACCGACATCCCCGACACCACCAGCGGTTTTCGCGCTTATAGCCGCGAGGTGGCCCTAAAAATCAACGTCTTCTCCGAATTTACCTATACCCTGGAAACCATTCTTCAGGCCGGCAACCGCGGCATCAACCTGAGCCATGTAGCGGTGCGCACCAACCAGAAACTGCGCGAATCGCGCCTCTTTTGCAGCACCCCCACGTACATACGCAAGTCCCTGGTAACCCTGGCACGCAGCTACACCATGTATCAGCCCCTGCGGGTTTTCAGCTATCTGGGGGCGATAGTGATGGGACTGGGCGCTCTGCTTTCCCTGCGTTTTTTTTATTCCTTTATTGTTGACCCCGGCGTTTCCCGCCATATTCAATCCCTGATTGTAGCCGCAGTCCTGTTTATTATCGGTTTTCAGATCATGGTAATCGGGTTGCTGGCCGACATTATTTCCGCCAACCGCCTTCTCCTGGAAGACATCCTTTTCCGGGTCAAGAAGATGGAATTGTCGGATTTTAACCACAGAGAACACAGAGGGGAATAATTCTAAAGGGCACTCTGAAAAATGGCCTTTTCGCCCAATCTCGGCGTTATGCTCAAAATTTAATCCTCGGAATATCAAGCATATGCCTGTGGTTAAATTTTTCGCATGCCTTGATCTTGAACGAAAATTCTCATTTTTCAAGATACCCTAAATGTCGAAATCCAATTAGAAAGGCGAGTTGTGCTCACCCTACTTTCTTAACTGTTTATCAATCTTTCGGTTTGTTCTCAAGCCGAAAGATGTAAGGACAACCTAGTACAATGTAAAACTTAACACTTCGTATTTTGAGTGATATCTGTTATAGTCGTCTTCAATAGACAAGGAGGACGACATGACACCACG
>QIFF01000236.1 GCA_003230635.1 bacterium
GAGCAGCAATACCTAAGCCGGCACAAAGTGGAAAAGGTCTTAACCCATACCCTGAAACCCCGCCAGAACGCCTGGTATCTGTGCCGTTATGTCTATAATGTTCCCCTCTGGCTGGTAAAAAAGTATAATGCGGATAAGAACCTGGCCGAGCTAAACGTGGGAGACAAGCTTTTAATTCCCGTGCTTAGGGAGATGTGAAAGGAAGAGAATTAGACAGGATTAACAGGATGGAAACGATATGATGTCCTAGTTAAATCCAGAGATTACGACAAGTGGTTTTTGGTGGTGGGTGTTGGGGGGAGTATCTATGGATAAGAATGGTTTTTTAAGTATCTTAACAAATTATAAAACGGAGCTTGAGGACATTTTATCAAGATTCCAATATCATCACATAAATCAGAACGATGATCCTGTATATCGACAGAAGGTTCAGGAAATTATTGACTTATTGACTGATAATCTTGTAGAGAATCCTTACTCCTCTAGAATTGCCAGTTTTTTTAATGAAGGGATCTCAAATTTCACTGGTTTACCTTCGTATAAAAGTGTTGAAAACATAATTGGTGTGATTGGGGCTATAATTACGCGTGTTTCTCGTAAGCCAGGGTTGCTTAATAAATCAAACCATACAAATCAAACTATGAATGATGACATTAGATGGAAAATCCTCCAATACCTTAACCAATTTAGGGATAGAGCAGGAGCAACAAGATTTGCAAAAATCTCCACAATTTCTAATGAGCTATCCATTGAGGAAAATGAAGCACCTAGACACTGCAATGATTTGGCAGATAGGGAACTAATAGAAGTTAAAAACCCACTTTCACCTAATAGAGCTAAAGCAAGGATAACTACTGAGGGAATTGTTAAGATTAATCCGGAGGATCCCTTCATAAGTCAACACCACGGCATCCAGGCTGAGGTTAGACCAGACCAGTCATCTTTTGGGTTTAATATAGGCAAACTAGAGGTTCATGGTGAAAATATAGCCATTGGTCCCGGAGCAATGGCAAATTATAATGGCAATAAAACTGAGGCAAATAAGCTACTTGCTACGCTACGTGAAGTGTTGCAGGAGGACAGGCAAGAGTTAGTTGATTCATTAACTAATGCTTTAGCTGACAAGGACCAAACCCAAGCTTCTGGCGTTTGGGATAAAATCAAGGATGGAGTTGATGTTGGTAGCAAAGCCTATCAGATATTAAAAGCACTAGGTGGGTTGCTGGGGTTTTTATTGTAAGGGGTTTTTATTGTAAGGGGTTTTTATTCAAGAGATTGCTCAAGAAGACCGCCCAAGTCCTGGAACAGGCTAAGCAAAAAGTAGAGCAAACCATTTTAGGCGAAAACACATAGTCTTTTAAAGAGGTGTTTAATGAGTAAAAAGAAAGAACAAAAAGACCTTGTGCCAGGGGCAAAATTAGCCGTTTTTAAGGGCAGGCAAATACGCCGGACTATTCATAATGATGAATGGTGGTTTTCTGTAGCCGATATTGTGGAGGTATTGACGGATTCTTCCAATGTAACGGATTACATTAAAAAATTAAGAAGGCGGGATGAGGAGCTTAGCAAAGGGTGGGGACAAATTGTCACCCCCCTTTCCATTGAGACGGCGGGCGGCAAACAAAGGCTTAATTGTGCCAATACAGAGGGTATTTTCCGTATTATTCAGTCAATCCCGTCTCGCAAAGCGGAGCCTTTTAAGCGCTGGTTGGCAAGGGTCGGGTATGAGCGTGTTAAGGAGATTGAAGACCCCGAATTGGCGACGAAGCGGACAAGGGCGTTGTATAAGGCAAAAGGCTACTCCAGCGCCTGGATTGAAAAGCGTATGCGGGGTATCGCTATTCGTGAGGAATTGACAGACGAATGGCAGCAGCGGGGTGTTCAGGAGCAAAAAGCGTATGCTATCTTAACGGCTGAAATTTCCAAAGCTGCTTTTGATATGACGCCTTCGGAGTATAAGAAATATAAAGAGCTTAAACGTGAGAATTTGCGGGATCATATGAACGATTTAGAGCTTATTTTTTCTATGCTTGGCGAGGCTTCAACAACAGAGATCGCCCGCAATAAAAACGCTCAAGGGTTCGAGGAAAACAAAGAGGCTTCCATCAAAGGCGGTGAGGTAGCAGGTGGAGCCCGCAGGGATTTAGAGGAAAAAAGCGGAAAGAAAGTGGTTTCAAGGGACAATTACCTTAAAATCCAGCAGGGCAAAAAACAGCTTAACGGCAAGAAAGAACAAGAAGAATTGATGGCCATCCCGTCAAAAAATAAGGAGAGGTAAATAATGAAAATCGGCATTATCGGGGGCAGCGGCCTCTACGACATGGAAGGTTTGGAAAGTGTGCGCTCAGTGAGGGTGGATACCCCCTTTGGGGACCCCTCCGACGAATATATTGAAGGGGTTTTGGAAGGTAAGGAGGTGGTTTTCCTGCCTCGTCATGGCCGCGGGCATCGCATTTTGCCCAGTGAGCTTAATTTCAAGGCCAATATTTACGGCTTTAAGAAACTGGGGGTCAGCTGCATCATCTCGGTCAGTGCGGTAGGCAGTATGAAAGAGGAAATACGGCCGCTGGACATTGTCATTCCCGACCAGTTCTTTGACCGCACCAAGGGGCGTCCCTGCACCTTCTTCGGCGAGGGGGTAGTGGGACACGTCAGCTTTGCCGACCCGGTGTGCGCCGACTTGGCTGCCTTGTTATACGCCGGTGGACAAGAGGCGGGCTGCCGCATGCACAAGGGGGGAACCTACCTCTGCATGGAAGGCCCCCAGTTCTCCACCCGGGCGGAATCCAAGATTTACCGCCAATGGGGGGTGGATGTGATCGGCATGACCAACCTTACCGAAGCCAAACTGGCCCGCGAGGCGGAACTGTGCTATGCGACGGTTGCTCTCGCTACCGATTACGATGTCTGGCATGAGGCGGAGGATGACGTCAGCCTCCAGGCCATTCTCGCCATTTTGAAGCAAAATGCGCTTAACGCCCAGACGCTGATCAAAAACGCTATCCGCCGACTCCCGGAGGCCAACGCCTGCAACTGCCAGAACGCCCTGAAAGACGCCATCGTCACCGCACCCCAACTGATTCCGGCCCCGACAAAAGAAAAGCTTGAATTGATTATGGGTCGCTATTGGAAGTAGGAAACAAAATACGAGGAGGATCTCCTATGCCTGGCGAAAAGATTCTGATTGTGGATGATGATGATGACCTGCGGCGCGGACTGAACATCCGCCTGAGGGCCAGTGGCTACCAAGTGGTTTTTGCCGCTGATGCGCTCTCGGCGCTTAGCATGGCCAAAAAGGAAAAGCCGGATTTAATCATCCTGGATCTTGGTCTGCCCGCTGGTAACGGTTTCACCGTTATGGAACGGCTGTCAGACATTATGCCTGTCGCTTCCATCCCCATTATCATTCTCACCGCCAGGGATTCGGCCAGCAGCGAGGAGCGCTCCCTCACTGCCGGCGCAGTAGCCTTCTTCCAGAAGCCGGTGGATAACGAGGTGCTTCTGGCCGCTATTAAAAAGGCGTTGGGGCCGTCCGATTATTGATTGAAACCCTGGCTGTGCGGTGGAGGGAGGCAACTCCAGCACCCCCCTCTACCCCTTCATGCGGCTACTTGTCTTTTTTGGGTGGTTTCTTGTCTGTGCAGCCGCAACCGCAGGAACCTTTCTTCTTGGCCATGTGGATCACCCCCTTTCCATATTAGAGTATTAGCAATATCTAATACTATTTCTAAAAAATATATGCAATCTTAGTGCGTTTTTTTGGTTTCCGTTTTTTCCCTTCCCTTCAGACAACCGCAAGTGCAAATGCGGTTTAATCTCTGCCGGCACACCTCCATGGCCTCTTTATCAATTGTATAGTAGGTGTGGTAGCCCTGTCGCATATTATTCACCAATCCCGCACTTTTAAGGATGCGCAGATGCTGGGAAACGGCTGATTGGGTTATTCCCAGCACCTCGGCTAGAGCCCCTACCGTCATTTCCCCTTGTTTCAGTTGCTCGATTATCTCAATGCGCTTATTCCCAGCCAGGATTTTGAAAAGTTCAGCGACATCCATCATTTTCTCCAACCAATGTAGTATATTCTAAATCTCTAATATAGATTATACCCCCTTTTTGTCTTTTGTCAAATACTTTTTATTTTTTTAAGCGTGTTAGTATCTGTACCCTCGGTTCCGGAGGCAAAGTTGTAGAATTTTATTCACCCTAACAAAACAGTGTGGAATATTCTACAATTAACGGCCAGGTCCGGCTGCCAGGGGTTAGATGTATGTAACTGTTAAACAAAGGCTTACACCTCATTCCCCTTTTTGGCACAAGGATTGCAGAAAGGGGGTGTAGGAGGATAATCACTAATGACAAGAAATAGTCACCTTAAATGGCTGACGATGCTGCCGGCGGTAGTTTTATTGCTGGCGGCGGCAACAACTTCTTTTGCGAGCCAGAATGTGACTGACGAAGACGCTTTACTCCGGGGCAAGGTTACTTTACAGCAATTGATTGCTTACGCTTACCGCCACAACCCCAGCCTGAAGGCGGCCAGGATGCGCTGGGCGGCGGTTATAGAGAGACACCCCCAGGTTACCGCTTATGAAGACCCGGTGTTGCAGTATGCCTATTTTATTGAAAACGTGGAAACCAGGGTCGGCCCCCAGGAGCAGAAGTTTTCCCTCTCCCAGGATTTCCCTCTCCCAGGAGATTCCCTTTCCGGGCAAGCTGAGCCTAAAGGGGGAGATTGTAGCCCAGGAAGTAAAAATCGCCCGGCAGGAGTTTGAAAGACAAACCCGGGATTTAATCGTGGAGTTAAAAAACGCTTATTATGAACTGGCTTATATCAACAAGGCGATAGAGCTAACCAGGCAAAACAAAGCATTATTGGAGCATCTGGCTAATATCGGCACCACGCAATATTCCCTGGACGGCACTACCCTAAACGATGTTTTTCAGGCCCAATCTCAACTGGCACAGGTTTCTTACGATTTAATTTTATTGACAGAGTTTAAAAGCAGTGAAATTACCCGTATCAATACCCTGCTCAACCGCCCGCCCGAGGCTCCCCTGGGAGAGGCTCAGGTTTTGGGCTACCAGCCCCTTAATTATTCACTGGAGGAGCTTTATCAATTGGCCTTAGCCAATCAACAGGAGTTGAACATCTCTGAGCTGGACATCACCCGTCAATCTAAAAAGATTGAGCTGGCTAAAATGGAATATTTGCCTAACTTTAAAGTGGGGTTTGATTATATTGATGTGGGTGAAGCGGTTAATGCGGGATTGGCCGACAGCGGGCAGGATGCTTACGCTGTTAATGTCGGGATCAGCATTCCCTTATGGTTTGACAAGAACCGGGCGCGGGTGAATGAGGCCAAAAGCGACTATGACGCCGCCGTTTATAAGAAAAAAGAATTGGAAAACCGGGCTTTTTCCGCCGTCAAAACACTTTATTTCAAGCTGCAAAACTCAGCCCGCCTGGTTCGTTTGTACCGCGATTCCTTAGTCCCCCAGGCGGCTGAGTCTATGGAAACGGCCGAGACCTGGTTCAAAACTAAAAAGGGCAGTTTTTCCGGTCTGCTGGAGACCCAGGCGGTTTGGTTGAATTTCAACCTGGCCCTGCAGCGGGCGCTGGCCGATTATCACCAGCGTATTGCCCTGATGGAAAGGGTTGTCGGTACCGGCTTACCCCTGAGCAAACCCAAACCTGTGGAAGGGGGGACGGCAAAATGAACAGACGGCACATGATAATAAATCTCTTATCCTTGCTTTTGGTCGCTGTCCCGCTTAAAGCCATGGGGGCTGATTACGGACAGATGAAGGGCCAATTCAAAAATTATGATTCCCCGGCGTATTACAAAAGTAACCTGGTTGCCGAAGAATTTGCGGAAGAAAAGACGGCTATTACTCCCGGGGAATTAGCCTTAAAGGAAGAGGAACTGGCCAAGCTCAAGGCCCGCTGGGACAGCCTGATAGAGAAGGCGGCAGCGGATAAAAGCTTCTTTGACTTTGAGAGCGGGCAAGCCAAACAAATAAGAAAAATCGCTCGCACAGAACAAATCAAGGAGGTACTGCAAAAAGAACTGAGTTTGGAAATCCTGATTGCGGCTGCCTTTGAACGCAATCCGGGCTTACAGAGCGCCAAAAAGGACTGGTCGGCAACCCTGGAGCGCTACAGCCAGGCTACCTCCCTGGATAATATTATGCAGCAGTATAGCGCCTTTATCAAAGAACTCAATACCAGGATAGGCAGCCGGCGCCAAAAGCAAACGCTCTCGCAGCAATTCCCCTTTCCGGGCACTTTAAGCCTGAAAGGGGATATTGTTACTAAGGAAGTCAATATTGCCCGTGAGAACTACCGCATTGTGCTGCGCGACCTGATTACCCAACTTAAACTGGCTTACTATGAGCTTGTCTATCTTGGCGAGGCTGTTCGGATTAGCGATGAAAACTTGAAACTCCTCAAACACCTGGAAAGCACCGCCTTTGTGAAATACAAGACCGGCCAGGCCGGTTACAGTGACGTAATCAAGGTGCAGGTCAAAATTTCCAAACTGGACAACGACATAATTACCTTAAAGGAAGAGCGCAAGACCGTGGTTGCCAAGCTGAACCAATTGCTGAACCTGCCTTCCCAGTTTGCCCTGGGTTTACCCCAACCCATAGCCTTGCGGGATACGGGATTATCCCTGGACAAGCTTTCTCAATTGGGGCTGGAAAAGCAGCAGGAAATCAAGCGCTTGAAGTTGGAAATTGAGCGTACCAATCTGGCGATTGAACTGGCGGAAAAGAAATTCTACCCTGATTTTACCCTGGGCTTCAGTTATTTTGAGGATAAAGCCGGCAACCTGGTGGGGGTAGCCAAGCAGAAGGAAACCTTCAGCCTGAAGCCCGCCGCTAAGACCCAATTCTGGTTTGGCAAGAACGAGGCTTACATTCGTGAGGCGCGTTTAAAATATCAAGCCCTGCAGGACCAATTGACCTCACTGCAAGACAAGCTGCGCTATGCGGTCAAGGAGCACTACTTTCATCTGGACACCGCCAAGAGAAATGTTGTCCTTTACCGTGATTCACTTTTGAGGCTGGCCCAGAATGCCCTCCAGGCGGCGGAAACCGAGTACCTGGCCGGCAAGATTGACTTTCTGAACGTCCTGGATGCACAAGCGGTTTGGCTGGACTATAGCCTGCTTTACCACCGCTCGCTGCGCGACCAGAACCAGAGTATGGCTAAATTGGAGCAGGTGATTGGAGTAGGGGCTTTAGCCCCGTGAGTCATGTAGGGGCAGACCTCTGTGTCTGCCCAGGGCGGACAGAGACGTCCGCCCCTACACAAGGGGAATTGAGATGAAAGAGTTTATCGAGAACAACTGGAAAATCCTGCTGGCACTGCTGGGGGCGTTGCTGCTGGGGATGGGGTTGAACTACCTGTTTAGCCCTGGTGCACCTTCTCCTGGACAGCAAACCTCCCAGGCAGGGGCTGAAAAAACCGAGCGAAAAATCAGGCACTGGACTTGTTCCATGCACCCGCAAATCAAGCAGTCCGGCCCCGGCAAATGCCCCATCTGTGGAATGGACTTAATCCCTATCTATGACGACGCCGGGGATGAAGGGGGAGAGGTGTCCTTGAAACTGGGCAAGCGGGCACAAGTGCTGGCTGCGGTGGCTACTACCGAAGTAGCCCGCCGCCCCCTGCGCAAGGAAATTTATACCGTGGGCAAAATGGATTACGATGAAGGCAGCCTGGCCTATGTTTCCGCTTGGATTGGGGGGCGGATTGACAAGCTCTTCGCCGATTTCACCGGCATCCAGGTTAAAAAGGGGGAGCATCTGGTGCTGCTGTATAGCCCGGAGTTGATGAGCGCTCAGGAGGAGTACCTGCTGGCGCTGCGCGACCGGCAGCGGGTCAAGGGGCAATCTTCCCAGATTGCCACTATGTCCAAAAACACCCTGGCTGCGTCCCGGGAGAAATTGCTCCTCTATGGGATTACCAAAAAACAGCTCAAACAGATTGAGCGCAAAGGCAAGGTGCAAACCCATCTGACGATTTATGCCCCCATCAGCGGTACGGTAATCCACAAGAAAGCCCTGGAGGGGATGTATGTCAAGACCGGCGACCAGATTTACACCATTGCCGATTTATCCCACCTCTGGCTCTATCTGGATATTTATGAGTACGACCTGGCCTGGATTAAGTTTGGCCAGCCGGTGGAAGTAAGCACCGAAGCTTACCCTGGAGAGACCTCCCGCGGCACGGTTACCTTTATTGATCCCTTCTTGAACGAGAAGACCAGAACCGTTAAGGTGCGGGTAAACGTACCTAATCCGGAGGGGCGCTTGCGCCCGGGGATGTACGCCAACGCCCGCATCAAGGTACAGATTAACGAGGCCGGCCAGGTGGTGGTAGCCGGGTTGGAAGGCAAATACATGGGCCCCATGCATCCGGAAATTGTTCGGGACAAACCGGGCAAGTGCCCCATCTGCGGTATGGATTTGGAGCTGATTGGGGGTGTGGCAGGCGAATTTGCGACGCATGAGCCGGGGCAAGCGCCTGCTTTGCTTTCTATCCCCCGCAGTGCGGTGCTGGATACGGGCAAGCGCAAGCTGGTCTATGTGGAGTTGGCCCCGGGCAAATACAGCCCGCGGGAGGTTAGACTGGGGCCGGCGGCCGGTGATTATTATCCGGTAGTTGAGGGGTTGAAAGAGGGCGAGCGGGTGGTGACCTCGGGCAATTTCCTGATTGATTCGCAGATGCAACTGGCCGGCAAGCCCAGCCTGATGTTCCCGGAAGGCTCAGCGATTGATATTCACGCCGCTATGGGGCATGGGGGTGGTTCAAAACCGAAGACTTCTACTAAGAAGCACAGTTCCAAATTGAAGGTCCCTGTCGGGGTGCTTAAGGCTGTCGGACAGTTACTGCCGCCCTATTACGGTGCTCAAAGGGTGCTGGCCCAGGATTCACTTGACGGGCTTGCGGATAAGCGCAAGCAGTTACAAGAACAAATTCCAAAGCTGACTGGACAAGCGCAAGATTTGCCTGCCGCTCATCGCAAGCATTTCAAGATGGCAGTGGACAAGTTAGATAAGTCCCTCAATTCGTGGGGAGTTAAGGACATCAAAACGGCTCGCCGGGGATTTGAAGCTATATCCTCAGGCATGATTGCCCTGGTGCAGGACTTTTATCAGGGGCAATCCGGGGCGGAAACGATCAATAAGTTTTACTGCTCCATGCGGCCGGGCTATTGGTTACAAGCAGATAAAGATACCCGTAATCCTTATTATGGTTCAGCCATGCTCAAGTGCGGCGAATTGGTAAAGAAATAACCTGCCCCCAAAAGGAGACAAGAAATGAAGAAGACACTGGGTACTTTAATACTCATTTCAGGAATAATCACCCTCAACCAATCCCCATCCCAGGCTAGTGGCAGTTTATGGGAGCACAAAATGGGAGAAATTATTAACAGTTACTTGAAAATCCGCTCCCAACTGGCTGCTGATTCTCTGGAGGGGGTGGGGGCCGAGGCCTGGAATATTGCCAAGGCCTCCGAGGCCATCCAGGAGATAATTAGCAGCATCAGTCACGATGCCAGGTTACAGCAATTTCACTCCCAGGTTGATGTTCAAACCATTGCTAAACACGCCAAAATGCTTCATGGGCAGGATATTGAAGCTGTGCGCAAGCATTTCAAACCATTGAGTGAGCCGATTAGAAAGTATGTGGAGCTCTTCGGCAAGCCGGAGAATGTGGCAGGGGAGGTGTATATTTACCACTGCCCAATGTATCCAGGCGATTGGCTGCAGAAAGATAAGAATACTGGTAATCCGTACTATGGGAAAAAGATGCTCAAGTGCGGTAATCTGGTGGGAGAAAGCAGCAGTCACAAGGCACATGAGCATAAGCACTATATGGAAGGTATGGAACACAAGCATTAAGGGCACCCTTAAAAGTTCCTATGGAGGGGAGAAAGATGAAGTCTAGGAGCAAGAGATTGATATTGATAACTGTCGGGGTATGGTTGTTGGCGGCTGCTTGTGCCGCCCCCCGGCCTGTCCCCAACTGGACTTTCTGGAAAGATTTTTCAGTGATGACCAAAAGCGCGGCCGACCATCTGGCTATTGCGGCTTCCTATCGCCAGAGCGCCCGGGATTATAGGCAGATTGCCCAAGAACATGAGCGCATGAAAGCAGAATATGCAGAATATGACGATGACGTGGCTGTGTTTATGCAAGCCCATTGTGATGGGCTGGTTAAGAAATATCACGGCCTGGCGAAAGAAATGGAAGTCATGGCCCAAGAGCACGAAAAGCTGGCTGCATTGGCAGAGAGGTAAAATAAGGGAATAACCCATGATCAACAAACTAATCCGCTACTGCCTGGAAAACTCCTTTGTGGTTTTTGTCCTGACCCTGGTGGTAATTGGTGTGGGCTGGTATTCCCTGACCAACATCCCGGTGGATGCCATCCCTGACATCGGGGAGAACCAGTCCATCGTCTTCACTGACTGGCCGGGCCGGGATCCCCAGACAATGGAAGACCAGGTTACCTATCCCTTGACAACCAGCCTGGAAGGGGTGCCGGGTGTTAAGGTGATTCGCTCCTTTTCCGGTTTTGGCTTTTCAACAATCTATATAATTTTTGAGGACGATATAGATTTTTACTGGGCGCGCTCCCGGGTGCTGGAGCGGATGAACGTGGCCCAGCAGTGGCTGCCTGACGGGGTGGTGCCGGTCTTGGGGCCGGACGCTACTGCCCTGGGGCAGGTTTTCTGGTACACGGTAGAAGGTGAAGGCTATGATCTGGGGCAGTTGCGCTCTATCCAGGACTGGTATGTGCGCTACCAGTTAAACGCCGTCAAGGGGGTGTCTGAGGTAGCCTCGGTCGGGGGGTATGTCAAGCAGTACCAAATCGATGTTGACCCTAATAAAATGCTGGCGCACGGGGTCAAGCTGTCTGATGTTTATATGGCGGTGCGCCGCTCCAATGTTGATGTGGGGGCTAAAGTAGTTGAAAACTACGGCATGGAATACATCATCCGCGGGGTAGGATTCGTCAAGACGGTGCAGGATGTAGAAAATATTGTGGTCAAGGCCGCCGAGGGCACACCGATTTTTGTCAAGAATGTGGCGACGGTTACCCTGGGGCCTGACTTTCGCCGGGGGGCCTTGGATAAGGAAGGGGCTGAGGTAGTGGGTGGGGTGGTCACCATGCGTTACGGAGAAAACCCCCTGGCGGTGATTAAAAGGGTTAAGGAAAAAATCAAGGAGATTGAGCCCGGCTTGCCGCAGGGGATAAAAATTGTGCCCTTTTACGACCGCACTACCTTGATCCACGAAACCATTGATATGCTCAAAGAAGCGCTGACGGAAGAAATGCTGATTACCGTCTGTGTGGTAGTTTTATTCCTGCTTCATTTGCGCAGTTCGTTGATTATCTGCGTGACCCTGCCCCTGGCGGTGCTGCTGGCCTTTATCGCCATGTACAACTTAAAAATCGATGCCAACATCATGTCCCTGGCCGGGATTGCCATTGCGGTTGGCACCCTGGTGGACATGGGAATTATCATGACCGAGAATATTTACCGCCACCTCACTGAAAGCGATGGCTCCAAGACACGCCTGGTAGTGGTTTATGAAGCGGCCAGTGAGGTGGGCGGCGCCATCCTGACTGCGGTCGCCACCACCATCATTACCTTTATCCCGGTCTTCTTTATGGAAAGCCAGGAGGGTAAATTATTCAGGCCGCTGGCCTGGACAAAGACCTTCTGCCTGTTTGCCTCGGTCTTCATTGCCGTGACCCTGGTGCCGGTAATGTGCAACTTGTTTTTGAAAGATATAAAACTCAAACGCAAGGGCAGCCTCTGGGTAACAGGCGCTGCCGCTTTGATGGCCTATCTGTTTATCCGCTTCGGGGTGTTGAAATTTTATAACCCTTTTCCCCAGACCCCTTTCTGGTTGACAGGCTTAGGCGCAGCGGGCATAGCGGCGATAATCGCCTATATCATTACCCAGGAGCGCCTGGTGCCCATGGATGAGAGCCGGATATCCCAATTTATCGTCACCCGCTATGAACCGATCATCAGATGGGTGTTGGAGCATAAGATGTTGTTTCTGGCGCTTCCCTTGACCATTGGCGCTTCCCTTGACCATTGCCATCATCGGGTTTACCATCTGGCTGGGGGTGGGCACGGTATTTTATCCCGTAAAAGCGAGCTTACAAACAGTAGGCTTAGATTTGAATAAATTCACCCCCTGGGTGGCTCTGGAACACAAGTTTCCCGGCATCGGGCGTGAGTTCATGCCCGCTCTGGATGAGGGTTCCTTCCTATATATGCCCTCATTGCTGCCGGCCGCCAGCCTGACCCAGGTAATGGAGGTTATGAAGAAGCAGGATACCTTGATGAAGCAAATCCCGGAGGTGGAATCGGTGGTGGGTAAACTGGGGCGCGTCGAATCGGCCCTTGACCCGGCCCCGGTGGGGATGATAGAAACAGTAGTCAACTTAAAGCCCAAGAGCCGGTGGCGGATGATTTCCGTCAAGCGCTGGCATTCCGGGCTGCCGGATTTTGCCCGGGGAATTCTGGCCTGGGTTTGGCCGGAGGAACGGCGGATTACCAAAAACGAAATTTTGCAGGAATTGCGCAAAAACACTGCCATCACCGGAGTGGCCCCCACCTGGCTGCAGCCCATTCAGACACGGGTGGTAATGCTTCAGTCCGGCTTGCGGGCTATGATGGGGGCTAAAATCTTTGGCGATAACCTCAAAGAGATTGAGCGTGTCGGCCTGGAGTTGGAGGGGATTTTAAAACAGGTGCCGGGGGCGGTGGATGTGATTGCCGACCGCATCGTAGGCAAACCCTACATTGAGTTCCACGTTGACCGCGAGGCGGTGGCACGCTACGGGGTCAGGCTCCAGGACGTACAGGACGTGATTGAAACCGCCATTGGGGGCATGAACCTCACCTGGACGGTAGAGGGGCGGGAACGATACCCGGTGCGGGTAAGATACCTGCGCGAGCTGCGGGATAATTTTGAAACACTACCCAAAATTCTAGTGCCTACCCCGGACGGGGCGCAGATTCCCATCTCCCAGGTGGTGGATATAAAATACGTGATTGGCCCGGCTACCATTAAGAGCGAAAATACCCTGCTGGTGGGCTATGTAACCTTCAACACCCGCGACCGGGATGAGGTGAGCGTGGTGGAGGACGCCCAGAAACTGGTAGCCGCCAAAATCGCCGCCGGCGAATTCAAGCTGCCCAAGGGCTATTACATCAAATGGGCCGGCCAGTTTGAAAACCAAGTGCGGGCCAACAGACGCTTGGCGATTCTTTTGCCGATCTGCCTGTTTATAAACTTCTTTATCATCTACCTGGGCTTCAAGAGCGTTCCTTTGAGCCTGGTAATTTTCACCGCCATTCCGGTCAGTATGGCCGGCGGCTTTATTCTCCTGGCCCTGTTCGGCTACAACCTGAGCGTAGCCGTCTGGGTAGGCTTTATCGCCCTGGCAGGGATTGCCGTAGATGATGGAGTAGTAATCGCCACCTACATGAAGCAGACCTTTGCCGCCCACCCCATTACCTGCATTCAGGACATCCGTGAAGCCACTATCCTGGCCGGCAAGCGCCGCATCCGTCCGGTTCTGATGACCACCTTCACCACCGTGCTGGCCCTGACCCCAATTCTGCTAAGCACCGGCCGCGGCTCGGA
>QIFF01000294.1 GCA_003230635.1 bacterium
ACTGATCGGTGCCCAGCAAGTGCCGGGAACTGGGGGCCTCCAGCTTGACCTTCACATCAATCGCCGCCGGGTCATAGGGAGAAATCAGCGGGGCCAGGATTGAGACGGCGAACAAGACAATAACAATTGCCCCCCCGCCCAGCGCCAGGCGGTTACGCTTTAAATTTTGCCAGAAGAGCTTGAAGTTCATTTTTTTACCTCTTCTCCCCTAAGGGGAGAAGATTGAGATGAGGGGGACTTTGTTTGCTTTGCCATTTTGCCCCTCACCCTACCCCTCTCCCCAGAGGGGAGAGGGAACTTTCTAAATTGATCTTTCGGCTTGTCTCAAGCCGAAAGCCTTGAGGGCTACGAACCCCTTACTGGTTTCGGCCTGGGGACAGGCCGAAACATCGAATTGAAAAATATTTTTGCTATTTATCAAAAGCATTTCCTTTTCCTAAATTACATTTCTTACATTTTGTCTGAAGGTTGGCTGGTTCGGTTTCCCCACCTTGAGACCAAGGGACTATGTGATCAACGTGCAATTCTACACCTGGTGTAGCAACTGGGCCCCTTCCACATGATTGACAGCGAAAACCATCTCTCAAGAAAATTGTAAACCGCAGCCTATCTGAAATATTCCTTTTTGTTCTTCTTTTATTTCCCTCTTTTTTAATGTTATCAGCTTGGATGTTTTCGGTTGCATCTTCTTGTATGTGTTCATCTTTTTCGTCTATGTATTCAATGAACTTCTCTAAAGCTTTGCGCCACGATCCAAATCTTTTATCATATGTTCCCACTGAATATTTTGAAAATGGTTTTTTGACCTCATCGTATTTTGGTTGCCTCCCCAATTGTACCCAAATATCTTCGATATTTTTAAACAACTCTTTTTCTGGGATATTGAGATCGGATCTGCTCTTTTCTAAACCAACTTTTTCCAAAACCCTGAACCATGAACGAAAACGTCTCCTTAATGTTGTTGGATGATACTTTCCATACTGCTCATATTCGGCAATAGTAACGGTGTTTCTCCCCGTTTTCTTGGAGACAGCCAACACATCGTTTAACAGTTTCTCATCGGGAACGTTCCTATTATATGATTTAAGTGTAAATTTCATTTTTAATTCTCCTGGGGAATCAACAAGCCGTAGGTTGGGTTGAGGAACGAAACCCAACAATTATAAGCGGTTGTCTGTTTTGTTGGGTTTCATTTCATTCAACCCAACCTACGAATACTTAATCCGCGGATCAGCCAAGGAATAAGACAAGTCGGCCAATAAATTCCCCACCAGGGTCAGTACCGCTCCGATTACCAGGATTCCCATGATTACCGGGTAGTCCCGCGACATGACGCTTTGATAGAATAACTGCCCCATGCCGGGGATGGCGAAGATGGTTTCAAAAATTACGCTGCCTCCGATCAGGGCAGGCAGGGAAAAGCCCAAAATGGTAATCACCGGCAACAGGGCGTTGCGCAGGGCGTGCTTATAAATGACCACCCGCTCGCTCAGGCCCTTGGCGCGGGCGGTGGTGATGTAGTCCTGGCGGATTACCTCCAGCATATTGGCGCGGGTATAGCGGGACAGCCCCGCCAGGCCGGCAAAGCCCGAGATAAAGACCGGCAAAATCAAGTGCTTGATTTTGTCCCAGATTTGAGCACCGAAGGAAAGATATTCGTAATTGAGCGAGCGCAGGCCGGAAATGGGCAGCCAGCCCAACTGAACGCCGAACAAAATCATCAACAGCAGGGCCAGCCAAAAGCCGGGGGTGGCAAAGCCGATGAAAACCAGAACCGTGCTGATTTTGTCAAAGAGGGAATACTGTTTAGTGGCTGAGAGCACCCCGATGGGAATAGCTACCCCCAGAATCAGCAGCAGGGAAAGCAGGTTGATTTGTATGGTGATGCCGATGCGCTCGCTGATTTTATCCCAGACCGGGCGCCCGTCCGGGGAAAAGGAATAACCGAAATCCAGTTTCAGCAGACGCTTCAGCCAGTCCCAGTATTGCACAGGCAGGGGTTTGTCCAGGCCGTACAACTGGCGCAGGCGCTGTTTGGCCTGGAGTGATACTTTGGGGTTAAGCTCTATCTGCAAATCGGTAGGCTCACCCGGCGCCAGGTGAATGACGGTAAAGGAAATCAGGGTAATGCCAATTAATAAAGGAAAGGAAAGCAAAAGCCGTTTAAGGACATATTTCAGCAAGTCATCACTCCTGCAGCCGTTGCTTTTCTGCTTGACTTCTGCGCTGGATTTCTTGGTACAAATTTCCGCCCTGGCTGTCCATAGTGACCAGAACGGGGAAATCTTTGACCTCCACCACCCACATAGCCTCAGGAATACCGAACTCTTCCAATTTATAAACCCCCTTGACCCGCACTACCCGCTGGGCCAACAGAGCGGCGCAGCCCCCTGGGGCCTGACAATAAATACTTCCGAACTCCCGGCAGGCGGCTTGCGTGTCCGCCCCCATACCCCCCTTGCCGATTATACCCTGCAAGCGGTAGCGCTCAATCAGGGTGGGGGTATAAGTCTCCATGCGCATACTGGTGGTAGGCCCGGCGGCCACCCACTCCCATTGCCCCTCCTGCTGTCTGGCAATCGGGCCGCAGTGATAGATAAATGCTCCCTTCAGCAATTCCCTGAATTCGGGGGGGTCTGCCTGGTGTAGATACTGATGGGCGCTGTCGCGGGCGGTAATCAGGGTGCCGCTCAAGCTCAACCAATCTCCCACCCGCAGCCGGCGGATTTTGGCTTCGGAGAGGGGCAATTGCAACTCATTCATAAAATAGTTCCTCCCCCCTGATGCGTAGGGTGTGGCGGCGGCAGGCCCAACACATATAAGAGATAGAAACAAAGTAGGAGGCGGGCAGGCGATGCAGATAGGCCATCTTTACCCCCAGAACCGTGGTCTTGCCCCCCAGCCCCAGGGGGCCGATCCCCAGTTGGTTGAGCTGCCGGTGCAGGCGTTCTTCCCACTCGGCCAGCAGCGGCTCCGGGTTGGTGTCGGACAGGGGGCGCAGGAGTTGTTTTTTGGCCAGAAAAAGCGAGCCAGCCCGGTCTCCCCCTACCCCCACGCCCACAATCCCCGGGGGACAGCCCTGCCCCTGAGCCCTAACCACTGCCTCGCAGACGCAGCGGGCTACTCCGTCCATGTTGCGCTCGGCCCCAAGCTGCAAAAAGGGAAGGCTGAACTGGGTGCTGACATTTTCACACCCTCCCCCCTTAAGTAACAACTCCAGCTTGACCTCATCCTGCTCCCAGTGGTCTAAATAAAAGGCGGGGTGACCATCCCCATTGCCGTCGCCTGAATTGTGGCCGTGCAGGGGGTGAACCGCATTGGGGCGCAGGTAGTGACGCTTTACCCCCCGGCGTACCGCCTCCCGGATGGCCTGCTCCCAGGGGCGATGGTCATGGCCATAGGGCAACTGTAAATAAAAATGCAGGCTGCCGGTATCCTGGCAGAGCGGCAGGCTGTTCTGGCGGGCCAGGCGCACATTTTCCAGAATCTGGCTCAGGCTGAGCGCAGCGATAGAACCCGGCTCTTCGGTTTTTTGGGCAACTTGCAGGACCTGCTCTACATCCGCCGGCAGATCAGTAGAGGTCAAGCGCAGCAATTCCAAGATGGCGTCAAGCATAAAACCTTGTCCTTTTGGGCAGTATTTTCTGGGTACATAATATTAGCATATAAACCTAAGCCGGACAAGTTTTCTATATTATCTGCGCTTAAAAATAGCTGAGGAAACTTTTTAATAAAAAAGACAGCCTTAGAGTTGACATAAATCAACTTTGGGGCTATAATGCCCTATTCTGGAAGCTATCAGGATAGCGGCCAGTCGCCCTTAGAAAGCGTTGAGGCTTTTAAAATTAAAGGGTTAATTATAGTTAGTCAAAAAGGACGTTGGAGGTGCTGGCTCCATGAACCCCTCAGTTAAAAAGAAGTCTGAGGCAGGTAAGGGTAGTGAACTAATTATCTCACTGCTCCTACTCTTGCTCTTTTGGCTTGTCCTCTCCCTGCCCCATGAGATTTTTACCCCCCACGGCCTTAGCAGCTTGCTGCAACATTTGCTGGTCGGTATCCCGCTGGCCTTTCTGGTTACCCGCCTAAGCCGGCAACCCATCTTCAGCCATGCCGAAATAAAAGCTCATAGCCTGCCCAGCATCTTTCGCTTGATAATCTATTTCTTTTATTTAATCTGGCAAATTTTAGTTGCCGGCGTAGATGTAGCCCTGCGGGTCATGCGCCCCAAACTTGATATCTCCCCTGGGATTATTAAAGTCCGCACCCCCTTGCGGGACGATTTGTCTGTTACCCTCAATGCCAATTCCATTACCCTCACCCCGGGCACCATTACCATAGATGTAGAACAGGATGAGGAAGGCAGCACCTTTTGGGTACACTGCATAAGCCAAGAAGGGGTAAAGGATATCAGAGAGAATAAAGGGTTTGTGGATAAGATTCTCAACATTTACAGAAAGTAATACTAATGGATTTCATCCTGGCGAGCAAAATCGTTCTGGCAATTCTTTCCCTGACGATTTTCTTTTGTCTATACCGGGCAATCGTGGGGCCTACCATTCCCGACCGGATTATTGGAATTAACGTAATCGGCACCAAGGTAGTGGTGATGTTTGCCCTGGTGGCGGTAATTTTTAAAGAAGCCTTCTTTTTTGACCTGGCTTTGATTTATGCCTTCTTGTTGTACGTTACCACCCTGGCCTTTATAAGGTATCTGGGTGCGGGGAAATTGGACTGATGAATACTTTGCTGCGCCTGCTGGGGGTAATTTCAATCTTTGCCGGGGCTTTCTTTTTCATTGCCGCTACGGTGGGAGTGATTCGTATGCCTGACCCTTACAATCGGGGGCATGTGGCCGGCAAGGGAGACAGCCCGGGATTTATTCTTTGTTTATTGGGTATTTGGTTTTACTGGCTGACCATCAGTCCAGCCGAAAGCCTGAAGATATTGGTGATTATCATATTCATGCTCTTCGCCAACCCGATTGCCATACATTCCATCCTGCGCCTTTGCTTCCGGCAAAAGGTAGAGATGTATCCCGGCACCACGATTGAAGAGGAAGACTAAAAATGGAAATCCTCACTTTAGCCCATATAATCATCTTGTTTTTCCTGATTGCCACCGCCATAGCTGCGGTAATGGCCAAAGATCTGCTGACTGCAGTGATTATTTATAGCGCTTACAGCTTTACTATTGCCCTTACCTATCTGATTTTGCGGGCTGATGATGTGGCTATGACCGAGGCGGCGGTAGGAGCGGGAGTGACCACCATTTTGTTTGTGGCCGCCTTGTGTAAGACGGAAAGGAAGGAAAGGGAATGAAACAAACCGTAGGGGTAATCTTTTTTGCCCTCTTTACCATTTGCATGATTGTGGTGGTCTTACACCTTTTTCCGGTAGGAGACCCACGCTTGCCCGGCTATGCGGATTTTGTTTCCCCGCATATGCCCACTGAGGAAGTGCCCCGCCAGGCGGATTCGGTAGCCCTGCGTTATAACCGGCAGACAGCCTTTGATGTGGGGGCCTCCAGCGTAGTGTGTGCAACAATTTTGGATTACCGCGGCTATGATACCCTTTATGAAACCGCCGTGCTCTTCACCGCCGCGGTAGCGGTGCTCTCGGTGATTGGGATTGAAAAAAAAGATCATCCCAAGGATGGGGACAATGCTTAAGCCCAACTTAATCGTAAGGGTAGTAACCCAGAAGATGTTTCCCTTTATCCTGATGTTCGGGGTCTATATCATCTTTCATGGTTCCTCCTCTCCCGGGGGAGGCTTCCAGGGGGGAGTAGTAATCGGAGCGGCTTACATCCTCTTTGCGATTGGGGTTGACCCCCGGGAAGGGCGCAAGCACACCCCGGAATCTGTACTGAATGTTATGAGAAGTTTGGGGGTCTTTATCTATACAGGGATAGGTCTGGTAGGAGCACTTTTGGGTTATACCTTTTTGGCCAATCGGGTAGTCGGGTTCCCCCCCCAAGGAGCACCGGGCAGCCTCCTGAGTGGGGGCACTATGATGGGAATAAATATCGGGATTGGTATTACTGTGGGTAGTGTTGTGGTTACCCTTTTTTACGCCTTCCTGGAATATGGAACAGAAGAGGAAGACGCCAAGGAGGAAAATACAACATGATTGCCCGTTTGGATTATATCGTGGCCGTAATCTTATTTTCCATTGGGTTGTATGCCCTGGTGATAAAAACCAATCTGCTTAAGAAACTGATTGGCCTGAATATTATGGAAACCGCCGTCTATCTGTTTTTTGTTGCTATAGGGGATGTGCGCTTGGGACCAAGCAGCTCCCAGTGGGCTAAGGCTCCATTTATTCATAACCCTCAGGCGGCAGCCCAAGGGCTGGAACCCATGGTCAATCCTATCCCCTCAGCCTTGATTCTGACCGCCATTGTGGTCAGCGTATGCATAACCGCCCTGGCCCTGAGTGTAGCCGTTGCGCTTTATAAACACTACGGCACCCTGGATACCAGGGAAATGGCGACCTTGAAAGGATAAGACCTTTTGTCTTTTTTACTCTCGGATACAGGATCCCATCTTCAAGTCTTCATTCCGATTCTATTTATCAGTGCTGCCCTTATTATCCCCCTTCTCTTTCGCTGGCGCCCTAATTCCTGTTCAGGAGTAGCCCTATTCGTGACCGCCCTGGGGTTTGTCGGGGCCTGGGTGCTTTTTGGGCAGGTAGCCGCCAGTCCGCAGGGCTTTTTGGAATATTTCCTGGGGCACAGTTGGAACGGGGAACGCTTTTTGGCCACCGGCCAACCCATCGGAATCGTCTTGCGTACCGATTTATTCGGCTGCTTGCTGGTTTTACTGATTACCGGCATTGGGCTGCTGTCAGTCCTGTATTCAAAAAAATATATTGTCCACGAAGTCAAGCCCTATAAAATAGGTTACTATTACAGCCTGGTGATGCTGCTGCTGGCCGGCTTGATTGGAATTTGCCTGACCGGTGACTGCTTTAACTTTTATGTATTTTTGGAAGTAGCCTCCATCAGCTCATACGCTTTGGTAGGCATTTCCGGAAAGAGGCAGTCCCTGGAAGCGGCCTTTAAATACATGCTGATCGGGGCTTTCGGCTCCATTCTGATAGTCTTCGGCATTGCCCTGCTCTTCTCCGCCACCGGAACACTCAATATGGCTTACGCCGCCCAGCAAGTCAGCAAAATCGTCAACGCCCCGGCAGGTTCCCCCCTGGCCGGTTTTCAGCACTTAATCTATGCCTCTCTGGGGCTGTTTGTGATTGGCTTCTGCATTAAATCGGCCTTTTTTCCCGTCCATGCCTGGCTGGCGGACGCCCACCCGGTGGCTCCCTCCTCCATCAGCGCACTTCTTTCCGGCCTGGTAATCAAGGCTACCGGGGTCTTTCTGCTGGTTCGCTTTTTGTTCGGTATCTTCGGCGCACACAAAGCTTTTTACAGCCAGTTGCTCTCCCCGATTTTCCTGGTGGTAGCGGCAATGACTACCATCGGGGG
>QIFF01000002.1 GCA_003230635.1 bacterium
CTCAAACCCTTGGCAATCAAATTTCCTTCAATTACTTTCATCTTTTTCTCCTTACAAATATAAAATCAACCGGTGAGTTTCTCCTGTACCCATAGATTAACTAATGTTTCTGTAGATACTCCTCGTTTTTTCGCTCGTTTCTCTATCTGGGTTAATAAGTCCTTGGCGATAGCAACAAAAGTAATTCGTTCTTCCGGGGTATATTCCAGTTGCACTATATGGGAAGGATAATCGGCAACACTGTGGGTATCCCAAAATTCTGAGGCGGCCTCAATAGTCATGTTACCAGTACCGGCAATCTTCATTAAAATCTCTCAAATACGACGAAGGACGCTATAACCATCAGGGGTCTTTTCATATCTATAGCCATCTTTTTTTAGTCTTTGGATATCTTGCTTCCTCCACCTCTCCATATCCTCTTTAGTGGTTATTTTACTCATTTCCTTGGTCAATTCCTCCCGAATATGGTGGAGATTATCAAAGACAACCGATTTCCACAATGGCCTACCCACTTGCCATCACCCCCTCTGGCGTTGCAATATCTATCACCTTCAACCCTCTTTTTATATTCTCTTCTCTGACCTCGATCCTGGTTTCGGGATTGGCTAAATGCTCCATATTCCAGGTAACCAACACATCCATATCATGGAGTGTTGCTATCGCCAAATGTATAGCATCAGGTTCATATCGTGGCGGAATAATACCCTTGGAGATATAGTCTTTCCCTAATTCTCTACTTCCATCAGTAATAGGGAGAACTGTTATCCCCGAGACAACATCAAGTAACCTTTTTCTCTTATCCAAATCAGAAGTTTTTTCAATCTCCCTTATTACAAGTTCAGATATAAATACTCTGTAATCACCTCTTTCAACCCGTTGTAGAAATTGCTTAGTAATATCTCTTTCTCTTGGAGTATCATCAGCAAATTTATAATTCGGAATGGTTGTTTCCAGGTATAACTTCAGTTTTTCTTTTCTCTCCATTGCCGATTGCCTTATTCAACAGCAAAGTCTGGTAGGTTGGGTTGAGGTACGAAACCCAACAATTACCATGGCCTATTTTTTGTTGGGTTTCATTTCATTCAACCTAACCTACGTTACTGCGCTATGTACTCATTGTGCATATCAACAAATAAGCAGACAACAGGCCAAATGTGACGAAGGCATTGTTCCGGCATATTCTGCGGGATGGCAAATTTGTTCCCTTCGTGGAGGAACTTGTTTCGTGCGTCTGAGGCATGCTGATAGAATTTCGTCGCTTCATTATAATCAAGTTCAACACGGTCGCTCAGTGTTGTCACTGCTTTTTTCCATTTGACACCGGTTAAGGTCGGGAACAGCTTTTGAATCCGCTGCTTCACGAACAAGTTATCATTGAGAAGCCTATCCTGAATTTCATGTGGGATCCCCATCTTGGACATGCGCTTTTTGAGGAAGTGCTGCAAGAGAACTTCCCCAAGGGTACAAAAGAAAATTATAACTGCAAGTTGATGATTGCTCTCGTTCTGCTCTGCAGGAGCTTCAGCCTTTGCAGATGCACTTTGCCCTGGATGGTAGAATTCTTGCATGAGGTCGATCATGCTGCGAACAGGGTTCAGGAAGTATACTCTTGCTCCGCTACCTGGACTTCCACAGTGAGCGCACTTGTAGCCAACCGTTATACGTTCGTCGTCGCGATCTACGAACCCGCAAGATTGGCAAATCATAAAATCTGCCTGAAGTGTGCTCAGCCGTTGACTGCGAATCTCAAGAATATCCATAACAACTTGCCCTCTAATATTGGCGGAATGACACCCAAGATCTTAGCATCAAAACCCTATGTTCTGATAATCGGGTTATTATTTCATAATGCTCATAGCTCTATGCTCAGCACAGCCGCCAGTGCTCCGGTAATCTCTTACATCACTGTATTAGGCAGTTTTCCCAGTTGCCGTACAAACCTTTCTTGGGCCAACGAACGCACTTGAAAGGTATCTGCGGCTGAAGGTTTGGCCAGTCCATTTCCGGCATCAGGTTCCAGTTGAACCATCCAGGGGGCAACAGCATAACGATCTTTCCATTCGGTAATAGGAACGATTACCTTCAATGGTAAGATACCGATGGCATTATCACTTACGATGACCGCCGGACGAGTTTTCTTGATCTCAGCACCAATCGTTGGAGCCAAATTGATGAGCCAGATTTCACCCCTCCGCATGAAAGTCCTCGCTGTCAAGAGCGGTGAAGACGGTTAGTTCGCCACCGGCAACATAATCCGGCAACAGGGCCTTAGCTGCTGCAGCCAGTTGTTGTTTCTTTTTCGTCTGCGCTAGTGGCTGCTCCATCCGTTGAAAATCTTTACGAACCAGATGTAAAGCAACCTCAATAATCGTCAGGCGCTCTTTTGGCGTAAGTTTCTTGAGTTTTTCCAAAAGCTCTGCTTGCGCCATATCTTCCTCCAATTCTTGCCGATAATCAGTTGTTTAATCCTGCTCCATCCTGTTATCCTGTCAAAATCCCTTTCCCCTCACACATTCCTCAACAAATGCCCCAATTTCTTGCGCTTGGTTTTCAGGTAAAGCACGTTATCGGCGCTGGCGGGAATTTCAATCGGCACCCGTTCCACTACCTGCAGGCCGTAAGCGTCCAGACCCACGATTTTGCGGGGGTTGTTGGTAAGCAGGCGGATCTTATGCAGGCCCAGATCGGCCAGGATCTGGGCGCCGATGCCATAATCGCGCAAATCGGCCTTAAACCCCAGGGCCTGATTGGCCTCTACCGTATCTTTGCCCTCGTCTTGCAGGGCATAAGAGCGCAGCTTGTTCAGCAGGCCGATGCCCCGTCCCTCCTGGCGCATATACAATAAAACCCCCTTGCCTTCCCGCTGGATTATTTCCATAGCCTTATGCAGCTGCACCCCACAGTCACAGCGCAGGGATCCCAGGGCGTCGCCGGTAAAGCATTCGGAATGCACCCGCACCAGCACCTCATCCTGCGGCTTGATTTCCCCTTTAACCAGGGCAATGTGGGCCTGATCGTCAAATTCACTATGATAAACATGGGCAGTGAACTCGCCGTAATTGGTAGGCAGCTTGGTGACAACCTGCTCTTGGACGAACTTTTCTTTGCGCAGGCGGTATTCAATCAGGTCCTTGATACAAATAATCTTGATTCCGTGACGAGCGACGACTTCCTCCAACTGGGGGAGGCGGGCCATGCTTCCGTCCTCATTCATAATCTCGCAGATTACCCCGGCCGGGGACAAGCCTGCCAGGACAGCCAGATCCACCGCCGCTTCCGTCTGACCGGCGCGGCGCAGCACCCCCCCTTTTTTTGCCCGCAGGGGAAAGATATGCCCCGGCCGCACCAAATCACCGGGTTTGGCCTCCGGATTAATGGCGGCGAGAATGGTAGTAGCCCGGTCTGCCGCCGAAATGCCGGTGGTTACGTTTTTGGCCGCTTCTATGGAGACAGTAAAGGCGGTTTCAAAAGTGGAAGTATTCTCACTTACCATCATGGGAATTTGCAGGGACTTCAGGCGCTCCCCGGTCATGGGCAGGCAAATCAAGCCCCGGGCGTGTTTAGCCATAAAATTGATTGCTTCCGGGGTAACCTTTTCGGCGGCCATAGTCAGGTCGCCCTCGTTCTCCCGATCCTCATCATCAACTACAATTACCATCTTCCCCTGGCGAATATCCTCAATCGCCTCAGGGATTAAACTGAAGGGCATACTTACTCCTTGGAGTTCCCCCATTTTTTCGTATAACTGTGTTGCTTCACAAAATGTCTCCCTGCGGCGTACCTCAAGTACGCCTCAGTCGCCATTTTGCTTGCGCCTTGTTCTACGAAATCTGGGGAAACTCCCGATTATTTTTAGTTGACAATTGAATATAACTTACTATTTATAAAATAACATACCTCCCGGGAGTAGTCAAGCGGCAAAGGGGCTGCGAAAGGGGAAAAGAAGCCTTGACACTGGTACAATATTTTAATAAGATTAACGGGTTCCTTAAGGCACTTATTAGATAACAACTTTATTTCCCAGGGAGGAGAAAAATGGCTGACGCATTGGGTATGATAGAGACCAAGGGATTTGCCGCCATGGTGGAGGCTTCCGACGCCATGGTCAAGGCGGCTAAGGTGGAATTGGTCAGTTATGAAAAGATTGGCGGTGGTCTGGTTACCGCCATTGTGCGCGGTGATGTGGCGGCGGTAAAGGCGGCGGTGGATGCCGGCTCACGGGGTGCGGAAAAGGTGGGGGAAATAATTTCGGTGCATGTTATCCCCAGACCGCATGTCAACGTGGATCGGGTTCTACCCCTGGGCCGTCCCCCGGGAGTGGCGAAGAAATAGAAGTGTGCTGAGCACTGAATTAGGAAGGCGGTAACAAGTGTTATTAGGCAAGGTAGTGGGAACTGTGGTTTCCAGCCGCAAAGTGGAAAGTATCGTAGGCTTAAAACTGCTGGCGGTAAAGGAAATTGATGTTCAGGGTCAGGAAAAGGGAGATTCCTATGTCGTAGCCGTTGATGCAGTCCAGGCCGGCCTAGGGGAAGTGGTGCTTTATGCCACCGGCAGCGCTGCCCGCCAAAGCGAGTTTACCCACAACCGTCCGGCTGACGCCATTATCATGGGAATAGTAGATACTTTGGAAATAGATGGCGAGGTAATTTACCAAAAAGATACTTGATTACCCTTTATTTTTGCTTGACAAATCATATGGGTAATGGTAGATTATTTAATATAGAAGGGTAGTGTATTTAATCGACGATATAAATCACGGTTGCACAAGAGGGAGGTGCTGGGTTTTGCTTAAAAAAGGGAAAGTTTCCCGAGCAAGGATTTCCCTGCTGCTAGGGGGGATGATCAGTCTATTTGCTCTACTATTGGTGGCTGGGTGTGCCAAGCCTCCCACCAAGGAAATGGCTGATGCCGAGGCTGCCCTGGCAACGGCTAAGCTGGCGGAAGCTGATGTTTATGTCCCTGATGAATATAGGAGTGCTGAAGAGCGGCTGGCCCAGGCTCGGACTGAAGTAGTAGCCGAAGCCGAAAACTGGTTTAAGGACTATGACCCGGCTCGTAAGTCTGCTTTGGAAAGTAAAACCCTTTCTGAAAAAGCCAAACTGCATGCCGAAGCAGCTAAAGCGCGAGCCAAGGCCAAAGCCGAGGAAATAATCGCCCAACTCTCGACAGCCATAAAGGAAGCCAAGGCGGCCGAGGCGGAAACTTATCTCCCCCAGGATTTGGCCCGTGTTTCCCGCAGCCTGCAAGCGGTGGAAGCCGATTATAAGGCAGAAAGATATTTGGCGGCAATCAGCAAGGGTCGTGAAGCAATTACCCAAGCCAAGGACTTGGCCAAGAGGTCCCGTTTAGCCGCTGCCGAAGCAGAGCGCCGCCGCAAGGAAGAGGAAGCCAGACGCCGGGCGGAAGAAGAGGCCAGACGCCGCGCCGAAGAAGAAGCCAGACGCCGGGCGGAAGAAGAGGCCAGACGCGCGGAGGCAGAGCGCCGCCGGGCGGAAGAAGAGGCCAGGCGCATCGCTGAAGAGGAAGCACGCCGTCATCCGCCTACCCACGAGGTTGTCAAGGGAGAATGTCTCTGGCGGATTGCCGAGTCGGAAAAGGTTTACAGCGACCCCTTCCAGTGGCCCTTGATTTATCAGGCTAACCGTTCCCAGATTAAGGATCCTGACTTGATTTACCCCAAGCAGGAATTTCAGATCAAGCGCGACGCATCGGCGACAGAGATTAGACAGGCCATCTCTACCTCCAAACACCGCGGCCCCTGGTCTTTATTTGACGGTAAATAACCCCACTTTTTGTGATGGTGCTGATAACTAGCTGAAAACTCCCGGCGCAAGTCGGGAGTTTTTTTGTTGATGATTGAAAAAATGTCATTGCGAGCGAAGCGAAGCAATCTATAAACAAAATAGATTACTTCGTCGCTACGCTCCTCGCAATGACATTAACAAGGGGGACTAAACCCAGTGTCAGCCAACGCCTGGTCTTCCTTCAAGGATAAGTTATCCTTTCATTTTACAGAGAAAGCTCCTGCCTCTCTGCGCATCTTGGGACTGCTAACGGTTGTCAGCCTCACCTTTCTTCTTGCCCCCCCTCTTCATTCACCCACCGAATCCTTGAGAGTAGGGGATATCAGCCCCCGCAACATCAAGGCCCCGGCAGATTTTTCCATAGAGGATAAAGCCACTACCATTAAACGCCAACAGGAAGCGGTATCCCGACTCTTGGCAATCTATGATTTTGATTCGGACATGGGCAAGGTCATTCAGAGGATTGGTACCCTCTTTGTCCAAAAGGCCAAACTTTTCTCCCCCGAAACCGCAGAAAAACCTGTCGTCCCTCCGCCTATTCCGGGTACTGAGCAGATTGCTCAACAAGGAGCGACTGCGCAAGCCAAATTAACCCCGGCTGAAACCAAAGCGCAAACATTGTCGTTGGAGGAGCGCTGGAGGCTGCTTGCACATAAGAATGTCTTACCCATTACCCTGGCTACTTTTCAGACCCTGCAAAATCCTCTTTTTGAGCGCCCAATCAGGCAGGCGGCTCAATCCCTGGCGTTGGCAGTTATGGAAAAGGGAATTGTGGGCAATAAGGAACTGCTGCTAAAAGAGCGGGAAAGGGGAATTATCCGGCGTAACCTGAAGAATAAAAGCGAAAAGGTAATCCAGGATGTCAGCGGCTTCTGGGACATGGAAGAGGCCAAGCAAGCCATCGGGCAGCGGGCACCTCAAATTTTTGCCGCCGATACGCTTAGTTTGGGGGCAGCGATTGAGATTGCCCAGTTGGCGATCCAGCCCAATTTTTTCTTCAATAAGAGCGCCACTGAGGAAAGCAAACAAAGGCTGCTCCAGAACGTTGAGCCGGTTTATTTCCAGGTCAAGAAGGGAGAAATGATTGTGCGTGAGGGGGAGCGGGTGCGGGGGGAACAGGTGGTCAAGCTCACCGCCTTCAGACTCCTCAGACAACAGAAGATGCCCGCCGTCTTCTTGAGCGGGGTGGCTTCCCTGGTACTGTTGTTGCTTTATTTGATGTACCTGTACTTGAAAAAGTTTCGCCCCCAGATTATGTCCAATATCCGCCAGGTGTGTTTATTGGAGGTTATTTTGGTAACCACTTTTGTTCTCTCGCGCTTCTTTATTTTTCTTTCCAACGCCCTTTCCGCCTTTACCCCCCAAATCAGTGTTTCCGCTTATTCCTATGCCATCCCCTTTGCTTTGGGAGGAATGCTGGTAGCGGTGCTGGTGGACGCCCAGTTGGGGATTATATTTTCTGTCATGGTAGGAATCTTGGCCGCCATTCAGATGGGCGGCGAGTTTACTTTCTTCCTGCTGGCGGCGATTGGGGGAATTGGGGCG
>QIFF01000316.1 GCA_003230635.1 bacterium
CCCCAGAAGGAGGTAGTGTGAATCAAATCCAGCAGTTTAAAGTTGGTAGAACCACCCTTTTCAATGAAGAATAGGATAAAAAGGGAGGTGGATGAACCGAGGATGTATAAAATTATGGAGTTTTGCTCCACTAAAAGGTCATCCGGGGTGATTTTAGTGGAGGCTAAAAGATACCGGTTTTTTGAGGGGAAAAACTTATAAATCAAGTAAGTGACTAAAACAAGGAATGCCATCTCCAGGTAAAAATTCCAGGATATTCCTTGAAATATGAGGCTTAACAACTTCCCGTTGTAGATGTAATTTGTCCAGAATTCAAACAGCCCTTCCCGGTAATAAATCAGGCCCTCTTCCTTGAACACCAGCTCATTTAAGGCTTCCTTTATACCCAACTCAATAAAGCTGCCGCCAAGTAAAAAAACCAGCAGGAATACGGCCCAGTTCCTGATCCTTTCTGAGAGGCTGCACCTGCCCCAAATCCTGGCCACTCCCAGCCGCAGCATATATCCCCAATAAAGCCCCAGTACAATATATAAAAGAAGCAGGTAGAAGTAGGTCTGGTCCAGCAGAGATCCCTGCAGCATGACCAGCACCAACCCGGTGAAAGCGGCTAACCAGGGATCAAATATGACGGCTATGAAAAAGATGCCGATTACTTCGAGAGGGATGCTAATGTTGTAGTGCAGCCTTATCAGGGAAACGCTAAAGCTGAGTAGGGAGGTTAATATCCAGGCAAGAGTCTTATTTTTATCTATTGAAAGAAGAGACCATTTCTGAGAGATTTGGTAACTCATATATGAATAATCCCATTAATCATACATCTTAATGATGCTGAACAAAATATCCCGCTCGGCCGGGATACGTCCTGCATCCCTTATAGTATCTATCATGACTTCCTTTGTTACTACTTTGGGAGAGCCGCCGCCCGAGGAATGGATAATCCTCCCCTTTTGCTTTAAGCCGTTTAAGTCATCGGCGCCGAAAGAAAGGGCTAATTGTCCGCCCTGCAGCCCCAGATGCGACCAATAGGCACGAATATGGGTAAAATTATCCAGGAATATCCTGCTGACGGCAATCATCTTCATGTCATCGTAGCCGGTAGTTTGAGGATAATTCTGGTGCGAGAAGGCAAAGGGCAAAAAATGGGTAAAGCTGTCTGTCTTATCTTGAACTTCCCTTATAGCTTGCAGGTGTTCGATTCTCTCCTGATATGTCTCGCCGGCGCCATAAAGCATGCTGGCGTTGGAATACACACCGTGATTGTGGGCCGCCTCCATAATCTCCAGCCAGCGCTCCCCGCTTATCTTCTCAACGCATCCCAATTGGCCCCTGATGCGGGGGCTGAAGATTTCGGCCCCGCCCCCAGTGATTGCCGAGAGTCCAACCGGCTTCAACAACTCAAATATCTCATCAAGTGATTTATTTTCCTGCCTGGAAAAGTGATCTATTTCTATCGGGGAAAAGGCCAGTATCTTGACCTCGGGAACCCGCTTTTTGATCCTCAGCAGGGCCTCGCTGAAAAAATCAAGCCCCAGGTCGGGATGAATCCCCCCCAGTATCAATATCTCGGGTACATCATTCTTTTTGGATTCCTCGGCCAAGTCCTCCATCTCTTTCAGGCTCAGGGTAAAGGCGTCCTTATCCGCCTGCTTTCTTCTAAAGATACAATATTTACAATCGTTTATACAAATATTACTGTAGCAGATATGATAATTGCCCACAAAGGTGACAACTTCTCCGGCCCTCTGCCGGCGTAGCCTGTCCGCCAGGTATCCCAGGCCCAGGATGTCCTTGGATTCAAACAGCTTCAGGGCCTCATCCTCGGATACCCTCTCTCCGGCCTCTATCTTGGTTTCCAATCGCTCAAGGAAGCTATCGGTGAATTTCATTCTAATTTCTCCTCACTATTCTATATTCAAGTCCTGCCAAACCGAATCTATTTTGGTTACAGTTTTCTCATCCATACAGAGCTCTTCGGGCCAGTCCCGGAGGTACCCCTCTTCCTTACATTTTTTGGTCACGTCAATGGCAATTTTGTGTCCGTCATAAAATATCAAGTCGTTATTCGGATTCACATTATTAAACATTTTCCAGGCAGCATATGAAAGGTCATTTATATTTCCCCCGCTGTCAAGCACCAGGATTATGTCAATGCAAGATGAGTGGTCGTTCTTCCAGATAGCCTCGGCCACCTCCCTGGCCTGGAAAGGCCGGGACTTATTAATAGAAACCAGCAGCAGCTTCAGCCTGGTATCCGGAAAGGGGATACAGGTATCGGCGATAGCGGGGATGCCCTTGATCAATGAGTCGACAGGAGGGAGTTGCCGACACCCGGCGTTTTGTGTCCGCGGCTTGAACTCGCCGGGCAAACGCTTGGTGATGTCCAACCCCAGCTTTGAGCCGTAAAGCGCCTGGGGCGCCGAATGATCCAGCACGTCCAGAACGCCCTCGGTCAAGAAAAGGTCGTGCTCAAGATCAAGATTATCCAACAGATACCGGACAACCTGTTTATGCTCACGAATATCCACATCCTCATCGGTGATTAACAGCATCTTGGAAAAGCTCATCTGGCCTGTTCCCCAGAGGGCGCTCATCAATTTCCGGGCCTGGTAGGGATACCTCTTTTTAATCGAAAGAATTGTACAGTTATGAAAGGTGCCCTCCTGGGGCAAATCCAAAGCCACGATCTCGGGATGCTGCGTCCTCAACAGGGGCAGGAATATGCTAGAGGTGGCCTCGGCCATAAAGCAATCCTCCATGGGCGGCCTGCCCACGATGGTGGTGAAATAGACCGGCTTTTTACGGTGGGTTATGGCGGTCAGGTGAAATACGGGGTATGGGGCTTTCTCGGAATAGTAGCCCGTATGATCCCCAAAGGGGCCTTCAATACGGGATTCCTCTAAATCAACATATCCCTCCAGCACATATTCCGCCGTGGCGGGAACCTCCAAATCAATGGTCTTGCACTTCACCAGTTCAACATTCTTTTTTCTGATAAACCCGGCCAAGAGAAGCTCGTCCACCCCCTGGGGCATGGGCGCAGTAGCGGCGAAGGTAACCACCGGATCGCTGCCTATGGCCACCGCCACCGGCATTCTCTTCCCCGCTTCCTTATATTCATGATAGTTGGCGGCCCCATCTTTGTGGATATGCCAGTGCATCCCGGTGGTTTTTTTGTCATAAACCTGTATGCGGTACATCCCCACATTGCGTTTGCCGGTTTTAAGGCTCCTGGTAAAGACACAGGGGAAGGTGATAAACCTCCCCCCGTCCCTGGGCCAGCATTGCAATACGGGGATTTTATACAGGTCTATCTTGTCTCCGGTAAGAACAACTTCCTGGCAGGCTGGGGCAGTCTTGATTATTTTGGGAGGAAATTTGGTAAACTCAAACAACCTCACCAACAGTGATAACTTATCCCGCAGGCTACGGGGCGGGGAAAGCTCAATTAAGCCTTGTATCCGGGCGGCAATCTCTCCCAGCTCCTCCACCCCCAGTGCCAGGCACATCCGCTTTAAGCTGCCGTAAGCGTTTATAAGCACGGGAGCATCATACCCCTCAACATTTTCAAACAACAATGCCTTGCCTTCCATTTTTATAAACCGGTCGGCAATCTCGGTAATCTCTAAAACCGGGGAGACGGGGTGCTTGATTCGCAGGAGTTCACCCTCCTGCTCCAACTGATGGATAAACTCCTGCAGACAATTATAGCTGGTTCTCATATTATTCGTGTCCGTTCAAGTAAAAAGGGTTTTAGGGAAAGCGGATTCAAAAGATCACAGGAGGCTGCTATCCAGGACAACATCCGGTTCTTCTATCATATCCTGGAATTGCTGAGAGGTCAACTCTATTGGTTTCAACAGCTCGGGTGTCACCGGCGGCAAGCCCTGGGGACAGGATATTTTACAGCCCTCGCATTCGCTGCAAGGCTGGAATTTGTTGATAACCTGCTCCAGGCTGAGCCTCCCTTGCATGACCAGGCGCAACAGATACCACCTGCCCCGCTGGCTCTGTGACTCCCAGCCGCGGCATGATGGACAGTTCCTAAGGCAAAAACCGCACTGGTCGCAGCTATAGGCCTGCCAGGATACAGCACCCAGCTCATCGGCCTGACTAGGCCCGACACTGGCCGGGGGGGGCAGTCGGTTTGCCAGGAAGCGGGTGAGGGGTTCAAACGCCCAGGCCAGCCTCATGAATAGATCAAGCCGGTCTTTGGCAATCACCTTGCCTGGGTTCAGAATATTTTGGGGGTCAATAATCTTTTTTTCCCTGACCAACCGGGCCAAGCGGGAGGAGCCAATAATTCTCGCCGCCTGCCCCTTGAAATAAATGCCGGTGGCACAGGGTCTTCCCCCTGTCTCCCCTGCAAGCTTCATGAAGTTTAAGGATTGACTATAGACTAAATTATAGCTGAGTTTGCGCTCATCGTGGGAAATAAAACCCAGTAAGACGGCTTTGGCGGTTTTACTTTTCCCCTGCAGGATTACCCCCTCGATGGCCAGGGGCTGGTTGATCCGGTCACTGTTTTCAAGGGCTGTTTTCAGGGATTTCAGCGGGACGGCCACCTTAGTGGAGATCAGGGAGGGGGCTAGTTTTTTTATCTTCAGCAGGTCAAAGCGCTCCCCCCAGAGCCTATCCGATAATTCTTGCTCTAGTACCTGTCCCCGCTGGGAACGGATCAATTGCTGGAGTGAAGCTTTAATGTCTGATTTTGCTCTGGGAAAAACAAATGTGGCCAGGTAAACGCCGCTAATGACTGACGACTGACGACTGACGACTGACAACTGCTCTTGCCGGCGCAGTTTGTCCCTCAAGTTTGCCATCCCGGGGGTGACGAAGCTCAGCGACCACAGCTTGAGCCTATGTTCAACAACACTCTCAAGGGTGCCGGCCAGTTGGCCTGCGCTCTTAAACGAGGCAGTCAGCACCTCCAACGTCTTGGCCGACATGACCTTGAGAGTAACCTCGCTGATAAAACCGGTGATCCCCTCGGCGTCCCTGACCAGGTCTAGCTTATCAGCGGCATAGGTGACAATTTTACCGTCCGGCTGCACAATCCTGGCACAAACAACATTCTCAGCGAACCAACCGTATGCGTAGCTGCCGAACCCACTCCCTCCCTGGGCCAGCCATCCGGCGACCGTGGAGGAAGGGGCACTGCCGGGATAGAGCCTCAGCGCCAAACCCCTGGGCGCTAATTCTCTCTCCATATCCAGCCAGACTACCCCCGGCTGGGTGGTGGCGGTTAACCTTTCGGGGTCAATAGCCAGAACCTTATTCATGCGGGAGAAATCGACCACCAGCCCGCCGTATCTGGGAATCGCCCCGCCATAGCCTGAAGTGCCCCTGCCCCTGGGGGTAAGGGGGATTTTATGCTGATTGGCCAGCCGCAGTAAGAAGACCAGCTCCCCTTCATCCCGGGGCTGCACCACCCCCTCGGCCAAGCGCCGGCTTATCAGGGGTCTAATCAGGGCCGGGGGAGAGGCAAGATCGTGGCTGTATAACAAGCATTCTATCTTGTCAAAACTAACTCTCTCCCGAAATTTTGCCTGGAGGGTACGCTTTACTTGAGCAGATATAGTTTGGAAGGGAACACCCATTATTATTTCTTAACCGCAGAGGACGCAGGGAGAAATTAGTCGTCAGTCGTCAGTCATCAGTCATTTCTGTTTCTGTCATTGCGAGCGCAGCGAAGCAATCTATTTTTGTGACCGGGCACTGCCCGGGATTGCTTCGTCGGCTACGCCTCCTCGCAATGACATTCCTTCAGCCTTTGACTGATGACTGATGACTGACCATTCAGACAGGTTTGGTCCCAATATGCACAGCCACGATACCGGCACTTAAATTGTAATACTCTACCTTGCGGAAACCCATTTCCTGCAAAATTCCTTTGAACTTTTCCTGGGTTGGAAACAACCTGATGGACTTGGGCAAATAAAAGTAACCCCTGGCAATATCATTGGCAATATATTTTCCCAGGCGGGGCATTATGACCAGGGAGTAAAAATCATAAAACTTGCGCACAAGATATGCGGTGGGATGGGAAAATTCAAGGCAGACAAAGCGGCCCCCGGGTTTTAAGACCCTCAAAACTTCACTTAGAGCGCTGTCCAGATGGACTACGTTTCTAATCCCAAACCCTACAGTTACCGCATTAAACTCCTCATCCGGCAATTCCAATGTCTCAACATTTCCGAAAAATAAATCAATATTCTTGAGCTTGGCCTTTTTGATCTTTTGCTCACCCAGGGCCAGCATCTCCCGGGAAAAATCAACCCCGGCTACGTAACCGGAGTGCCCTACCATTTTCGCCAACAGGATGGCGAAGTCCGCCGTGCCGACGCAAATATCCAAGGCCCTGTGCCCCGCTTCCAAGCCGGTCTTGGCCGCGGCAAACCTTCTCCAGAAATGATGAAGGCCTGCGCTCAAAAGCGAATTCATGAAATCATAATGCTTGGCAACAGCATTGAACATAGATTGAACATACTCTCTTTTGCCTTCACCGCTGCTGAAAAGTTCTTTGACAATCACATGGTCATCCATAGTTAGTTACTCCCATTCAGCATAATATGTTTAAACCTCTTGATTAAATCCAGGCCGGGATACCAATGATGCCTTGCGTGTATATCAGAGCCTGCCTCATGGTTTAACACCTCCTGGCTGGCGAATAAGGCCTTGATTTCATCCGACAAGTATTCCCCCAGCGGGTTAATCCTATACATATCTTGGCTCTCGCCGAGAAATTTATTTTTTATCAACCTGCTGATTATTAAACTTATTTCCTGGCTGGTTTGGCTTGATGTTTCCTCCAGGAGGGATTGCAAATAGACCTTATCAAGGTAGCCATAGTTTAAGGCGTATTGAATATGCCGTCTGGCAGTCTCGTCCTTGCCCAGGGTTGCCAATCTCTCAATGGGGAGGATTCCCGCCAAAACCCTTTCTTGATAATCCGTCAGGGAAAACGTCTTGTACAGGGCTAGGTTTTTGGCCGCTTTATTATGGAAAATCCAGCCGTATGTACCCGGCCCTAAGCATAACAAAACGGTTTCCGGCGAGCCCCATTTTTGTTTCTGGTGGGAGAATGAGAAGGGGGCATTGGTGTACATATGGAGAAGCTCTTTTTGGTAGCCATTTTGTCCCAGCAGCATATCAATCAGGGTTTGGGTGCGAATATTCTCTGTCCAATCGGGATACAGGGCGGGATTGTCTTTATAACGAATAAAATCGTGCGAGCCGCTTTTTATTTCGCAGAAGTGTTTGGTAATGCTGGTCGGGTTAAAGGCCAGCAAGGTTTTCAGGGTTTCATACACCGAACCCATTGACTG
>QIFF01000301.1 GCA_003230635.1 bacterium
AAGCCAATGAAATCCGGGCAGCCAGAAGCAACTCCCCAGAAGGCAACCCGGCCCTTGGCGCTTGAACCAAAAAATGGAAACAACCATGACCAGTGGGAAAAGGTGGTGGCTGCGGTAGGACAGTCTAAAAAGCCGCTGGCGGCTGTCTTGAGGCACGGCGCCCTGATAGAACTGGAGGGGGATACGGCAAGGATTGCTTTTGACAGCTCCCTCTGGCGGCAAAAGGTAGAAGAAAAAGAGAATAAAGAAGTTCTCTTAGAGGCCTTAAAGCAATGCTTCCAACGCCCGCTTAAACTGGAGGTGATGAAGGATTCTCTTCAAACCGGCCTCTCCCTGGTCGAGCACAAGGAGAGCGTTAATCAAGAGGAACACTTGAACCTGCAAAAACAGGCTATGGCCGAGCCGCTGGTAACTCAGGCCATGGATATTTTTCAAGCCAGTTTGTTGGAAGTGAAAGCGTTAGCAACTTGAGAACATAAAACATGAAACCACAGAGTGCACAGAGAAATTCTCTGTGTTCTCCAAAACAATTTCTTTACCAAAACTATTAGCGAGTGAATAATTTGTTAGGGCTACGCAGCGCTGAAGTATTTTCAGTAACTTAGCTATTTATCAATCAATAAAACTTACACCAGTGAAGGTAAAAAAGACATAAAAAAAGACTAATAGCTTAGAGGACACAGAGGAGAGAACCATCTTAGCTTATTGATAGTTAATATTTTCTCTGTGCCCTCTGTGGTTAGATTTTAACAATATGTCTAACGAGAAAGGAAACTCCTATGAAGGGATTAGGCGGTTTGATGAAGCAGGCCCAGGCCATGCAGAGCAAGATGCTGGCGATTCAGGAAGAAGCAAGCCAGAGAACAGTGGAAGCCTCAGCCGGGGGCGGGATGGTGACCGCAGTGGTTAACGGCAGGCAGGAATTGCTTAGCTTGAAGATTAACCCCGAGGTGGTTGATCCCGAAGATGTGGAAATGCTCCAAGATCTGATCAGCACCGCAGTGAATAAGGCCCTGGCCGATTCTCAAGAGATGCTCAAAAGCGCCCTGGCTGCGGTGACCGGGGGAGTGAAGATTCCAGGGATGATGTAGTGGGCGACATCCATTGTCATTGCGAGCGAAGCGAAGCAATCTATTCCCATATAGATTGCTTCGTCGCTAAAGCTCCTCGCAACGACATTTTCAGGAAAGCAATAAAACAATGCAATTAATCAATATTGGCTTTGGCAACATGGTGGTGGCTTCACGGGTTGTGGTGGTGTTGGCCCCGCTTTCCGCTCCCATGAAACGCCTCAAAGAAGAGGCCAGAAAACTTGCCAAGCTGGTGGATGCTACCCAAGGCCGGCGGACAAGAGCGATTATTGTTACCGACAGCGATCATATAATCCTTTCCGCAGTACAGCCGGAAACCATCTCCCAGCGCCTGGCAAATGCTGAAAACATTGGTGTACCTAAGTAGTTGCCTGATCCCTGCTTTCGCAGGAACAGGTTTATCAGGCAAATCCCCCCTCACCCCTTGAAGGGGATCATCCCCAACCCTCTACCCACTGGGGAGAGGGAGTGCCCCATAAATGGGGCAACTACAAGGAACAAAGGTGTCCTTAGAAGTATTATTGTCCAGCTATCGGCGGGGGCAAGAAAATAACCGTCTTTTTATCGTTTCCGGCCCTTCGGGGGCCGGCAAGACGGTATTGTGTAAAGAGGTAGAGCGTTCCATCCCCAACTTGCTTTATTCAATCTCTTATACTACCCGTCCCCGACGCCGGAGGGAAGTAACCGGGCGGGATTATTTTTTTCTTAGCCCCGACGAGTTTCAAAGCAAAATTGAGCGGGGGGATTTTCTGGAGTGGGCTAAGGTATATGGAAACTACTATGGCACCTGCCGAGAGTGGGTCAAGCAAAAACTGGCTGAGGGCAGGGATGTGATTTTGGACATTGATGTGCAAGGGGCTGAGCAAATTCGCCGGCAACCACTCCCGAGCTGCTCCATTTTCGTAGTCCCTCCCTCGCTTCAAATCCTGAAGCAGCGCTTGCTGGAACGGGCAAGTAACGCCGTTGCGGATATGGCCCAGCGTTTAAAAAATGCTGAAGAAGAAATTAAAAGTGCCGATCATTATCAATATTTAATTGTTAATGACAAGTTAGCAGGAGCAGTAAATCAGTTAGCGGCAATTATTAAGGCCCAAAGCTGCCTGCTTAACCCGTCCTCAAGTTGTTAGGGACTTAACCAGCGAGGTCAATCCATGCAAGAAACATCGTTTCCCATCAGCAAAGATTCACGTTATGCCTTGGTAATGGCAGTAGCCAAGCGCGCCCGCCAACTAATGCGGGAAGCGCAGGACAAGGGAGTAAACCCCTGGGAAGTATGCCTGCTCAAAACGGTCACTTACAAACCCATCAAGCTGGCTGAAGAAGAGCTAAGTCAGGGCCTGGTTGGCTATAGGCTAAAGGAAAATATACCTGTTAAAGCAAAGGAAAAGGATTCGCCTGAAGCCGTTGAAAAGCCTGCTGAAGAGCCTCCTACCGCCGATAGCAAGGAGGAAAGCCCGGATGCTGAGGGGTAAACGCATTCTTTTGGGGGTAAGCGGGAGTATCGCCGCCTATAAGGCCGCTTTCCTGGTGCGTGAGCTGTGCAAACAAAGGGCACAGGTGCAGGTGGTGATGACCCCGGCGGCCACCCGGTTCATTACCCCCCTGACCCTGCAGACCCTTTCCGGCCAGGCAGTACTCAGTGAAAGCTTCCCTCAGGACAGCCGGCAACCCCTGGCCCATATTAAGCTGGCCCAGTCAAGCGACCTGCTCCTGCTGGCTCCGGCCACCGCCAACACCATTGCCAAACTGGCGGCCGGCATTGCCGACAGCCTCCTGACCTCCCTTTGCCTGGCTACCCGCGCCCCAATCTTGATTGCCCCCGCCATGAACAGCAATATGTACACCCATCCCAGTGTTCAGGCCAATATTCAAACCCTGAAAGAGCGTGGAGTAAGGTTTGTAGAGCCGGAAAGCGGGGAACTGGCCTGTGGAGAAGAGGGGCCGGGCAGACTGGCGGACATTATGGCGATTATCGCCAAAGTCCAGCAGGTTTTGACTCCTACGGGGATACTGGCCGGGTTAAAGGTTTTGATTACCGCCGGCCCCACCCGCGAGCCGATTGACGAACTGCGCTTTATTTCCAACCGCTCCTCGGGCAAGATGGGCTACGCCCTGGCTGAAGAGGCTTGCCAGCGGGGTGCCCAGGTAACCCTGATTAGCGGCCCGGCCAATTTACCCCCCCCGGAAGGGGTAAAAACCATTGCGGTACAAACCGCCCAGGAGATGCAAGCCGCAGTAGAGCAGAGCCTGGCTGACACCCAGGTGCTGGTCATGGCGGCAGCGGTGGCGGACTATACCCCGGCGGCCCCTATGCCAGGGAAACTAAAGAAAGAAGCCGCAGACTTGGAACTTAAACTTGAACCTACCCCGGATATTCTGACCTCAATCGGCCAACGCTCCTCCAAACCACTGCTGATAGGCTTTGCCGCCGAAAGCACAGATGTGGTTAATCAGGCCCGCCAGAAACTAGCCGCCAAAGGGCTGGACTTGATCATTGCCAACCATATCAGCCAGGCCGGCACCGATGATAATCAAATCACCATCATTGATAAAGTGGGAAAGCTAAACAAACACCCACTCATGCCCAAAAGCGAATGCGCCAAGCTAATTTGGGACAGGGTTGAAGGGTGGGTAACTCGGAGCGAAGTTGAGTGAATGGGGCTTGGCCGGAGTGGTGGGGAGTTTCATCGGCCTTTCTTGGCAAACAGTAAAACCACCCAGAACCCTAATAGAAGAGCCAACACATATCCAAAAATACCAAACAGCGATAAACCATGCCAGAGCGGTTCAACCTTTCCATAAATAACAAGAGAACTACCCACAGCCAGCCCCGCCGCTATAACCGCTAAGGCAATACAGCCAACGAAGTGATCAAGCCGGTCGAATAAATCATCCAGACCTATTAAAGCTACGTTCATGGTCAATTTTTGCTCTTCCATTAATGATAGAATTTTTGAGGTTTGCCTTGGGAAAGCCTGAATGAACTTGGGTAATTCCGTAAAAGACTCAACCATCTCGGAAACTATTTTCTTCGGGTCAAACCTCTTCCTTATGATAAGAGTTTTTGCAAATTTGGTGCTGTGCTCTACCAGATCAAATGTAGGGTCTACCTTTTTTATAGTTCCCTCAACCGACACAAGCGTCTTGGCTATAAGAAACATGGCAGCAGGGATTTTTATTTTGTTTCGTACTCCAAGGTTTATGACATCATCAAAAATCGCACCGATGCCAACGGTGTTAAGGGAAACGTTTCTGTAGTGCTCCATGATGTTCCGTACATCGTTTTTGAATGTTGCGATGTCGGTATCCTCGGTAATAGTTCCAACCGCCATATACCCCTTTACCACCAAGCCGTCATCCTTTAAAAATAGACCAACAAAACAGTCAATGAAAGAATTTACAAAATACTCTTCCATAAATCCGACCATGCCGCAATCGACTATCCCAATCACACCATTTTCCATGATTATAAAGTTTCCGGGGTGAGGATCGGCATGAAAGAAAGCGTCGAGAAACATCTGTTTCAAGGTAATATCGAAAAGATTGCGGGCAATTTTCCTTAAGTCCTGTCCTTCCTCCCGCAAACGCTTTACATCTCCTATAGGTATTCCTTCTATCCTTTCCATCACTAACACAGGCGGCGAAGAGTACTCCCAGTATACGGCCGGAAAGTGGATTCCAGAATTATCCTTAAAGTTATATTGAAAACGTTCAATATTCCTTCCTTCCATGACAAAATCAAGCTCGTTCCTTATCACTGTCTCAAACTCTTTTACAATTTCAACGGGACTAACCATTTCGTTGTCTTTAGGTATTATTTTTTCTATTTGATTAGCCAGGAAATACAATATCTTTATATCGGCATTTATGACGTGCTCAATGCCTGGTTTTCTGATTTTGACCACCACCTCTTCACCCGTTTTAAGCCGGGCCGCATGCACCTGCCCGATGGAGGCTGACGCTATGGGAGTTTTATCTATGGACTCAAAAACCTCCGTTGTGCTTTCCCCAAACTCTGTTTCAAAAACCATATCAATTTTTTCGAACGGGAGAGAGGGGGTACTATCCTGAAGCTTTTCAAACTCAACAAGATATTCTTTCGGCAGTTGACCCTTGCGCGTACTCAAAATCTGTCCCAGCTTTATAAAAGTAGGGCCAAGCTCCTCAAACACCATCACCATACGCTGCGGGTTAGTATATTTCACCGCCTCCTCACTACCCTTCCTCAACAACATCCGTTTTCCCACAGATATGTAGGTATCCAACCCAGTGCTTTTAACCATATGCCCCAGACCATACTTTACAAAGGTATTGATTATTTGTCTCAAGCGCTTAATATTAGAAATTTTCTTATCGCCGGCCAATATTCATCCTCCTAGTCAGCAAGCGCAACGCCCAATCGGGATAGCGATCAATCGAAGGTATGATATGGTTCAGGTTCCAAAAGTGTACCGAACCCCTATCAAGTTCAATTCCCAGTGTAGCCTCCAAACCGCACATCATATCGCAAACATCACAGTTTCGCTCCTCCATTGCCTCCACCGTACACCCATGAGTAATCCTCCCATCGGCGGTAACCAGCAGCAGTATCCAGGGATGGCAGAGCTTATCCGGCTGACCTACGGCTCGCAGATAGGAATCGGAACTGACAATCTTGGGGTATCTGGACTTTAGCTGAAGAATCCGACGGGCACAGGCGATCCTCTCGCTCTTGGACAACACCTCTTGTTTAATATCCCGGTAGGGATACATGAAATTGAAAATCAGGCCCTTCAGGCTGGTAGCCGACAGTTCGCGGCAAATAGCTTCAATATCAGCAGCGTTGAGCTGTGATAATGTGGTCATGGAGTAAGTATTTTTTTCCGGATAATTATTCAGGGTAGTCAACACCTTCTGATAGTTGCCCTTGCCTCGCAGCCGATCATGTGATTTTTCCGTGCCGTCAATACTGATCCAAATCGCATCCGGGTTTAAGCCGGCCAATTTCCTGGTACCGTTGGTAAATAGCACACAGGTCATTCCCTTACCCTTAATATACCCTATAAGTTGAGCCACATCTTCCCTCAGGGTAGGCTCACCCCCCTCAACAAACACCACGATACAACCCCGCTTATAGATTGTATCAATAATCTCCTTCCAGCGGGCCAGCGGCAGATCGTGGGTAACCTTATCCACCCAGGTACAGTGATTACAGCGCAGATTACAGCGCTGAGTTACCTTGATGGAGGCAACTGCCGGCGAGGTATCCCCCTGGTAAGAGTACTTGAATTTGCGGTAAGTGAGATAGATGATTGAGTTGCGGAACATGGGTCACTCCAGTAACGGTAGGTTGGGTTGAATGAAATGAAACCCAACAAAAAATAAGCCATTGATAATTGTTGGGTTTCGTTCCTCAACCCAACCTACCCATTAAAATCTCTTCAACATAAAATCCAGCACAGCATCATTAAAGGAATACAACCCCCAGTAATGCTGAAAGGCCATTTTCCTGGTCTCAAAATCCCCGTCCTTCATTGCGTGCATCAGGGGAACCTGGCTACAGCCGCAACTTGTGCACTCTGCCTCAGACCCATAGGCGCAGTGGTACTTATATTGACCGTCAGCGGCGTAGAATTCAAACAGTTTCTTAGTGACGCATTTTTGCAGCGAGTTCCAGCAGCCCAATCCCCCATCGGTCTTCAAATAGTAGCCCACCCGCTCGGTGAGGAAAATCTTGTCCCCATATTGGCGGCGGTAGCCCACAATCTCATCCACCACCGCATCCCTTTCCTTGAGAGGGATGAACTCCCGGTTGTCGGCATCGGGCAAGACGCTGGGGCAGTAAAAGCAAAAGTAGATTCCCCGCACATTCTTGCGGTAAATAAAGGCCTCCATCGTCTCCCTCAAATGGGAGCGGTTTGATTGACATACGGTGATATGAATCATCACCTTCCGGGACTGCTGCTCCAGAATACCGCTCACCTTCTTGAAGATTCCCTTGCCCCGCAAACTATCGTGAATGCGCTCAGGCCCGTCAATGGAGAGGGAGTAAAGGGCGTTATTCACCGGGGGATAACCCAAGGTGCCGTTGGTAAAAATCATCACAAAATCAA
>QIFF01000278.1 GCA_003230635.1 bacterium
CTTCCTGCTGATAGATTTGTCCAATGCGGAAGCGGGCCAGATTGATCCAGGACTTGGCCCGCGGGTAAAGCAGGGGCAGGTTGCGGTAGGCCTCCTGAGCCTGCTTGATTTGTTTCTGGCTCCAGTAACACTCCCCCAGGCGGTATTGGGCCTCGGCCCCGGTCAAGCCGGATGAAGCCTTACCGGCGGCCCGGTAGGACTTAATTGCCTTAGACCAGTTCCCTCGTTTATATGCCAGATTGCCCAATTGCAAGTGGCCCGCCGCTGCCAGGCTATTCTTGGAAAACTGCTTCAGCAAGCGCTTAAACTGCTTCTGTGCTTTTTGTCCTTGTTTTAACTGAAGATAGGACAGCCCCTGATTATAAAGGGCCTGGGGGGCATATCTGGTGCCGGGATAGCGCTTCAACAATTCCTGATAGGCTTTTAGCGCCGCTTTATAATCCCGCAAATTACCACAACCTTGAGCCAGTTGAAAATATAACTGCTCGTTGCGCTCACCGTTGGGATAGGCCTTGATTAACTGCCGCAGGGCCTTAACCGCCAGGGGGTAGTCCTGGCCCTGCCAGGCGGCCTGGGCGCGGTAATAATAAGCCTGGGGCACGTTGCGGTGTTTGGGGTAGCGCAGGATAAAATTCAGATACTCCTGGGCCGCCTGCCGATAATCCTTTAAGCGGTAATAAGCCCCGGCCAACTGCCACTGAGCCTCAGGGGCGAATTTGCCCTGGGGGTTACTGTCCACCAACTGTTTAAAATAACTGGCCGCCTGACGAAAATTTCCCTCCCGGTAATAACACCCACCCAAACGCCAGACAAACAACTCCTTGTTGGAATGCTGGGAAAATTTTTCCTCCAACCGCCGATAGACCTGAAGCGCCTGGACATACTTCTTCTGCTGATAAAGCGCCTCCCCCTGGGAAAACAAAACCTGGCTCAAGAGCTTACTTTCCGAAAAAACAGCCAGAAACTTCTCCCAGATTTGGCTGGCCTTCTCCCACTGCTTGAGCTTAAAAAAGCACTCCCCCCAGCGGTACCATGCCCTATCCAGCCAGGACTCCCGGCGGTAGCGGCGGCAGACCTCATCATAAACAGCGGCCGCCCGGCCATAATCGCCCTGCCGGTACAGGGCCTCCGCCTGCATAAAATGGGCTGAAGCCGCCCACAGGCTTTGCGGATATTTTTCTACAAAGCTCCCCAACTGCTGGGCGGCCAGGTCATTCAAGCCGTCCCCAAGTGCCTTCTTACCCACCAGGTAGAGCCTCTGCTCATCGCCTTTTTGCTTCTGGGCCCAAGTCGTGCCCGGATACAGGCAGAGCAAACAAATAAGCAAAACAATCCGCTTCATGAGTAATCCAGTCTGTAGTTGCCCAATTCATTGGGCACTCCCTCTCCCCCTGGGGGAGAGGGCTGGGGTGAGGGGGAAATTGCCTGAGGAATCAGGCAATTACAATGGACATGTTTGTAGTTGCCCCATTCATGGGGCAGACGTTGGCCTGGTAACCAGACAACCATAGCCTGATGAATCAGGCAACTACATCGCTTAGCTACCTAATACAGCTTCTGCCCTTCAATATAATCCCTCACCGCATCCGGCACCAGGTAGCGCAGGGATTTGCCCCTTTGCACCAAGTCCCTGATGCCCGAGGAGGAAATATTGGCCAGGGTAGCCTGGACAAAAAAGACCTTGCTCCCTTCCGCAGCAGGTAAGAGGGCCGCCGGGAGCAATGGTGCGCTGAGCACCTGATAGGGTAAGGGGTTAAAGCCTTGCAGAAATTGGAGGGCCTTCTTCAGGCAAGCCCCCGGGCGTTCAATCACAATAAAGCAAGCCAGGTCAAGCAACTCGTGCGCCTGCTTCCAGGTATCCAATTCCAGGAAGGCGTCGGAACCAATGATAAAATAAAGCCGGTCGCCTTCCCCCAATTGCCGCCGGAAGCTGGACAGGGTATCAATAGTATAGGAAGTCCCGCCGCGCTGGATTTCCATATCCGAGAGAGCAAAATAAGGGTTGCCCTCAATCGCCAGTTGCAGCATAGCCAGGCGGTGACTGGCTTCAATCAGGGAATGGGGCGGCTTATGCGGGGGCCGGGCCGCAGGCACAAAAATAACCTCATCCAGACAAAAAAACTGGCGCAGCTCCTCAGCCACAATCAAATGCCCATTGTGAACCGGATTGAAACTGCCACCGTAAATGGCAATACGGGTCATGGTTTTTTAACCCCCTTCTTAACCGCAGAGAACACAATTTTCTTGACACAGCCTAACATATAAGGTATAATATTTAGTGGAATTGGCTGGAAACTGAACTGTCGCTGTAGAGTGTGCATGCCTAATCGGCTAGGTTTCCAGCACAGATAAAAAGGGTGGTAGGGATATTCTCTGCCACCTTTTTTATTTAGGCCAAAACTGAACAAAAATCTCTCTATGGCTGATTATCTTTCTGTATTCCTTCCTATCCTTCTTGGCAGGATTATAAAACCTGTAAATTGCTCCACATACCATATCGGCTAACTGTATCAAATTATTACTGTGAGAATGCTGGGTCTTAACCTTTTTGATAAGAGGATTTGAACCTTCCTCGTTCATTCTCCTCTTTAAATACTTGGTTAACTGCCCCCTGAAGGTTTTACTGCCACATTTATCAAAGACTACTATCGCATTACGTAGATACCCCTTAGCATTTTCAAAAACCAAGCTGGAAGCATATTTATAGAAAGAGTCTGAAAATTTAAACCCCTCGCCGTAAAGCTTCTTTTTGTTAATTACTATGCCGAAGTAAAAGAAATTATAAGGGCTAACAGCTTGCAGGAAGGCTTTTCTAGTGCTTGGACGGTTATCGTAAAAATGAAATTCAAACGTTGGGGGCAGAGAAAGCTCTCTTTTCAACAACTCAATCCTAAGATCAGCAGCCTCCGCTTCTTCGTGGTCTTCAAACATGACCAGGGTAATCACAAAGTATTCAGAGCTTCCCTGGCTTATCTTTAATCCGGGGTCTCCAGACTCATCTACAAAAACCAGCATAAAAATTCCTCTTGTTGGGGAGTGTAGCGCGCAGGCTTGCCCTGCGCATTTCTCCCTCTCCCCTTGGGGGAGAGGGTCGGGGCCTGCCCCTGTGAAAACAGGGGTGAGGGGGAGTTCCCCGATTTCTCGGGGACAAGGTTGGGGACAAGCCCCAACGCTACTTAATCAAGGTTTTTATTGTTACAAATAGACTTTTAAACTTTTCAAGATAACCTATCAGTTGCAACACCGTTAAAAATGCAGCAAGCCTTGTAAACAACCAACCAACACCTTTAATAATTCTTCCTAGTATTGATGTTTCCACTTTCATTTGATCAAACCCAAATCTGCCAATAACTTTAAACGGTAAATTTACGAAATAATCTAATAACAATCCTAACCAAAATAATGGGTTTATAGTTCTCCAGGTAGCCTTCTTTTGGTCGTGTTCATATACACCTATTGCTCTTTCTATATGATCTAATAGGCGTTGTGGTTCAACGAGCGGTAGCTTTGGTATTAGGAAAATATTTTGCAAAATATCAATGTCTCCAACTAGAGGGGAAACTCCTACGGCCAGTAGTATAGAGTAGATGTTGCGCAGATTTCTGTTTATTTTGATTCTCAATTTTTCTGCGGTCTTTCCTTCGATTGTCCTAAAGGTAGTGAATGACGTTATATCATTAAAGTAATCAACAACTTGGTTTCTAAACTCGACCAGAAGAGACACTCTTCTCTTATTTTCCCGAATTGATATTTTTTTGTAATAACGCATTATTCTAAACTCTTATCACCGATATAAGCCTTGGCTAACAGGCAGCCGCAAGACCTGCCCTTACTTTCCCCCTCACCCTAGCCCTCTCCCCAACGGGGAGAGGGAAACAACGGGCATCGACAAGCCCTGTCCCTACTCTGTGTTCTCTGTGGTTAATTATCTACCTTGTCCTTATTCCCTGATCTGGCCGTTTCCCAGGACGATGAACTTGTATGAGGTTAGTTCTACCAGGCCCATGGGGCCGCGGGCGTGCAGTTTTTGGGTGCTGATGCCGATTTCCGCCCCCAGGCCGAATTCAGCCCCGTCGCTGAAGCGGGTGGAGGCGTTGACGAAGACGGCGGCGGAATCCACTTCGCGCTGGAAGCGCCGCACCCGCAGGTAATCGTTGGTCACAATCGCATCTGAATGTTGGGAGCCGTATTTGGCTATGTGCTCGATGGCTTCATCCAAACTGTCCACCACCCGCACCGCCAGGATTAAATCCTTGTATTCGGCGTACCAGTCGTCCTCAGCAGCGGGTTTGATGTTATTTCCCAAAGATCGAGTAACCGGGCAGCCGCGAATTTCCACCCCCGCAGCTTGCAACTGCCCCAGCATGGGGGGCAAAAAGCGCTCGGCGATTAGGGCATCCACCAGCAGGGTCTCCATGGCGTTGCAGACCCCGGGGCGCTGCACCTTGGCGTTAAAGGCGATGCGCTGCGCCATTTCCATATCCGCCCCCCGATCCACAAAGACGTGGCAGACCCCCTTGTAGTGCTTAATCACCGGGATGCGCGAATGCTCAACCACGCTGCGGATCAGGCCCTCGCCCCCGCGGGGGATGATTACGTCAATATATTCCTCCAGCTTTAGCATTTCATAGATTGCCTCGCGGTCGGTGTTGTCCAGTAACTGGATACAAGCGGCGGGCAGGCCTGCCTTCACCAGCGCTTGGGAGAGCAGGCGGGCAATCGCCCGATTGGAGTTAATCGCCTCCGAACCCCCGCGCAGAATTATGGCGTTGCCGGATTTCAGGCACAATCCGGCCGCATCGGCGGTCACGTTGGGACGGGACTCATAAATAATTCCCACCACTCCCAGGGGCACCCGCACCCTTCCTACCTCCAGGCCGTTGGGGCGGCACTGGCTGCCGATCATCTCTCCCACCGGATCCGGCAGTTTTATAATATCCTCCAGGCCCTGCACCATCCCCAGAATCCGCTTGGGATTAAGCGCCAAACGGTCAAGCATAGCCGAAGACAGCCCCTTGGCCTCGGCCCGTTCCAGGTCGATCCGGTTGGCCTGCAAAATCAGCTCATGATTTTTCTCCAGCGCCCGGGACATGAGGCCCAGGGCCTCGTTTTTGACCCCGGTCTCGGCCAGAGCCAACCGACGCGAGGCTGCCCGGGCGGCCTGAGCCAGTTGAGTAACCTCTTCCTTGATTCCCATTTTAATTCCCTCTCTTTTCAGCGGATTAGGCATAAAGTGATTATCTTACAACTAATTGTCTCATATGGCTTTTATATTGTCAAGAGCGGGGAAATGGGAGTTTCCCCAGGCTGTTTTTTATTGCTTTTGCCTTCCAGATGGATTAAAATACTTCCCATTGCAGCTAATAATTTCACGGGAAAGTGAGTAAGAGATGCAGGGGCAAGGCTTAACTCTAGGGTTGTTTGGTCTGGGGACAGTGGGCAGCGGGGTGGTGGAACTAATCCAGCAGCAGCAGTCCCGCCTGCAATCCAAGTATGGCTTGAATCTTGCACTGAAAACTGTGGTTGTGCGCCGGCTCAGCGAGGAAAGAAGACGCCAGGTGGCGCCGGCCGTTTTGAGCGACGACCCCCGGCAAATCCTGGACGATCCCCAAATTGATACCGTAATTGAGGTGATCGGGGGGATTGACCCGGCCAAAGAATTGGTCATAAGCGCCCTGCGCGCCGGCAAGAACGTGATTACCGCCAACAAAGCCCTGCTGGCCGAATGTGGGGTGGAGTTGTTTAACCAGGCCGTGCGCAGTAATCGCTACTTTGGTTTTCGGGCGGCGGTTACCGGTTTTCAGGACATTATTGACCGCCTTTACTCGGCGATTAGCATCAAGACTATTGCCGGGGTCTTTAACGGCACCTGTAATTATATCCTGACTCAGATGGAGGATAAGGGAGAGGGGTTGACGACCGCCCTGAAGCAAGCCCAAGCCGCCGGTTATGCCGAAGCTGATCCCAGCTTGGATATAAACGGTCAGGACACTGCGGATAAGCTGGCCATTGTGAGCACCCTGGCCTTCAACAGCCCGGTGCAGCGCAAGGATATTTACACCGAGGGAATTGGGCAAATCGGTTTAGATGATATTCATTTTGCCCGGGAGTTGGGCTATAAGATTAAGCTCCTGGGGATTACCGCCTGCGACGGTCGGGAAATTGAAGCCAGGGTTCATCCCTGCCTGATCCCGGCGGATAACATGCTGGCTTCCCTCAAAGGAGTGGAAAACGGGATTCAGATTGATGACGAGTTGCGCGGCCCCGGCGGCTTCAAGGCCCCGGGAGCGGGAAAGTATCCCACCGCCAGCGCAATTATGTTTGATATAATTAATATAGCTAATAACAGCCCGACTTATTTCCCCAAGGAGTTTGTCAAGCTGCCAGTCAAGCAGATGAGCAGCCTGGAGAACCAATATTATTTGCGACTGGCGGCCTTGAATCAACCCGGGGTTTTGGCCAAGATTGCCGGGGCCTTTCAGCAGCATGATATTAATATCCTCTCCGTGCTGCAACAGAAAGACGCCCGCAACCGCCGGGGAGAGGTAGTGCCCCTGGTAATTATCACCGATACGGCCAGCGAGAAGAGTATGCAAGAGGCGGTGCGCAAACTGGAAAGCCTGGCGGTTATAAACGGGCCGGCGATACTTTTACGGGTAGAAGAACGCTTTTGGTAAAAACACAGGACTGAGGACTGAGTTATGAGGGCTGAGTGTTTTACTCATTTCTCAGCACTCATAGCTCATCCCTTTTTTTGGAGGACAAGGATGTTAAAAAATAAGTCTTGGTGGCTGGTGGTATTTATTTCTCTCCTATTAATCCCGCAGCTTGTTTACGGGCAGAAGATACTCGATATGCCTAATTATGAACCCGCAACCAAGCCCGTTGGCACAAGCGCTAAGCCCAGCTGGGATATCGTCTTGTCAGCGCAGATTATTGTTCGCCTGGCAGCTGAGGACTGGCGGAAAAACAAAGACCAGTTGGTCAATGAGGTTATGAGCCTTAACCCGGATTTGACTAAGTTTAAAATCCTTCCGCAGGGAGATAAAAGGGCGCTCTTATTTATCCGCGAGGTCTCTAATAAGCGCGAGAAGCTGACCATTGAGACTGACCCTCGGGTTTTTGCCTCAGGAGAGGCGGGAAAAACAAAAAAAAGCCCTGGATGAATTTGATGTGAACTCCTGGCTGCAAACCGACAACCAGGCCAACATCAGGCAGGTAGCCACTACCGTCCGCCAGGATCAAGTGCTTTGGAAGATTTCTGCCATTCCGCAACAAGTTACTCCCCTGGGAGGAGCGGGTGCAAGAGCAGATAAACTGGACCCTAGAGGGAGCGGTGCTTCCCCTGGAAAGCCCGGGGAAAAAGAGGGCTGGTTTACCCGCGTCATTACCCACTCCACCCTGGTTTCAAATTTCCGCAAGGGCGGATTCATTATGTATTTTATTTT
>QIFF01000369.1 GCA_003230635.1 bacterium
CCCTTCCCCAAGCTCGGCCGGCGTTTCTTTGCTTTCCCCCAACTTTCCCCCCACCAATCTCTTCACCACCTGCCCCCGATTTGAAAGCTGGCCAAAAATACTGTAAGCTTAAGGAGCAGTCCTGAAAGGGCTGCACTACGTTTGATGTTTCGGTCTGTCCTCAGGCCGAAACCAGTAAGGTGTGCGCTGCCCTTAAAGCTTTCGGCTTGAGACAAGCCGAAAGATCGCAATCTGGTATTACCTATGGACAAGCTGGCGGGACGAACCTATTCACTCCCGGAAGACGGGGGGTACTATGCTTATATCGCTGAGCAAGTTGATAGACTGGCCGCAAAAATAGGCGGGCTGAGCTACCTGGACAAGCTTTTGTCTGAATTAGTGGCTAACGATTTACCGTTTAAGGGGAAGTATGAAGAGTTTGAGACGCTTTTTGCCCAAAGTTCATCCCGCATGTCTGCCGCCTATACTCCCAATTTGCCAAGTTTCCTGGTCTCCCTGTCCCCCCAACATGAGGAGCGGGAAATATTGGGGATTTCAGTTAGAGGATATCACCTGCGGATGTTGCACATAGATGTCCTCAACCGCTTAATGAGAAAAGTTTTTCTTAAAGCACAACAGAAAGTGGTAATTCTCCCTCACTGCCTGCGGGATTTCCGCTCTGATGAGTGCCAGTTCCAACCAGGCGATGTAGACTATGTTTGTCTAGGCTGTACAGAGGAATGCCAGATTAACCAAACCAGAATCTTTCTGGAGGGTTATCCCGATTATCACCTTTACGTCTCTCAGAATCAGGATTTTGAAGAGGTCTTTGAGCTGGCCCGCCGGCGCTATAAAGAGATCGGCCTGCTATGAGTAGCCTGTATCCCCGAACTCTACGCAGGAATGACGCTTTCCATGAAGATGGGATTTCCGGCCCAGGGAATCCCGCTGAACTACAACCGCTGCCAGCGCTGGATGGGAACTGCTTGCTATACCAATTTTAATCTAGAGCAATTGAAGAAAGTTATTGACCCCACTTAGGCAAAAAATATGGTGGAGGACAGGGGATTTGAACCCCCGACCCCTGCCTTGCGAAGGCAGTGCTCTCCCACTGAGCTAGTCCCCCACCGTAATCACGTTCGCTCGCAATGACGAGCATTAATCCCCGCTCAGCTTCCAGAGCTTGTTTACCGGCAGGGTAAACATCAGCCCGCTCCCCTCCTCAGCCATATCTGCACAGACACCTTTGATTCCGCGAACCACTTCCGGGATAGTCTCTTCATCTATCAGGCTGAGGATGGTTTTGTTGTAAGGGCGGCTGCCGGCCATGAGGTCGCGAAAGCCGGCAAAAATGGGGATATCATGGGTTACTACCCGTCCCATGCCCACACTGTCCAGGATGGTCGCCCCGCTGATTCCCAACTCGATAAACAAGGAAAGGATGTCGTCCAGGTATTCCTCTTTGTTGAGAATCAAGATCAATAATTGCTTTTGACCGGACATTAGAGTCTCCCTGTCAAACTAGAGGCGCTGAAAAACCCGCTGAGCGACAGCGATGGTTTTGTCCAAGTCCTCATAGCTGTGGGCGGTGGAAACAAAACTTGTTTCATATTGCGAGGGGGCAAGATAAATCCCCTGCTCCAACATTTGAGTGAAATATTTGGGGAACAACGTACCGTCAACCGCCTGGGCGCCGGCGTAATCAACCACCGTGTCGGGAGTGAAAAACAGCCCCAGCAGCGAACCCACCTGGGTAAGATAAAGCGGCAGCTTCGCCCTCTGAGCAGCAGCCTGCAAACCGGCGCTTAAATAGGCCCCCTTTTCGGCCAGGCTCTCATAAGTACCCGGCTGGGAAAGAATTTTCAAGGTTTCTATACCGGCGGTGACCGCCAGCGGATTGCCGGAAAGGGTGCCGGCCTGATATACCGGCCCCAAGGGGGCTACGCACTTCATGATTTCCTCTTTGCCTCCGTAAGCCCCCACCGGCAGCCCGCCGCCGATGGTCTTGCCCAGGCAGGTCAGGTCAGGGGTTACGCCGTAAAGGGCCTGGGCGCCGCCGTAACCCACCCGAAAGCCGCTGATTACCTCATCAAAAATCAGCAGGGCATCATACTGGGCGGTAACCCGGCGCAGCCCTTCTAAAAAACCCTCCTGAGGGGGCACCAGACCCATATTACCGGCAATCGGCTCTACAATCAGGGCGGCTATCTGCTTACCCTGGCGGGCAAAGAGAGCCTGCACCGCCTCCAGGTTATTATAAGGAGCAGTCAGCGTATCCTTAGCCATAGCCGGGGTAACACCCGCACTGGTGGGCACCCCGAAGGTGGCCGCCCCGGAACCGGCTTTGACCAGCAGGCTGTCCGCATGACCGTGGTAACAACCATCAAACTTAACAATCTTATTCCGGCCGGTAAAACCCCTGGCCAGGCGCAGGGCGCTCATGGTGGCCTCAGTGCCCGAACTTACCAGGCGCACCATCTGGATTGAGGGAACCGCCTCCACAATCAAGCGCGCCAGCTCGGTCTCCAACTTAGTGGGAGCGCCGAAGCTGGTGCCCTTAGCCATCACCGCCTGCAGGGCAGCCAGCACCCGGGGATGGGCGTGCCCCAAAATCAAGGGGCCCCAGGAGCAGACATAATCAATATACTCCCGCCCCTCAACATCGTAAATTTTGGAACCCCGGCCGCGCTCAATGAAGACCGGACTGCCCCCCACCGCCCCAAAGGCGCGCACCGGGCTGTTGACCCCACCGGGAATAAACTTCCTGGCCCGGGCAAATAACTGTGCTGATTTTGTCGCTTCCATAAGTTTTCTTTCGCTTCCGATCTTTCGGCTTGTCTCAAGCCGAAAGCTTGAAGGGTAACATGTACCCCTTCCTGGTTTCGGCCTGGGGACAGACCGAAACATCAATATCTAGTAATAAATCATAGTGCTCTTCTTAAACTCCCGGCTGCTGAAAAGCAGCTTATAACCTTTCAACCCAGTGGCTTCGGCAATGCGGGCCGCCACCGCCTCACACTCCTGCCGGGTGCGGGCATGAATCATAGTAAACAGATTATAAGGCCAATCCGGGAAGGTAGGCCGCTGGTAGCAATGGCTTACCTCAGGAAAAGAAGCCATAATTTTACCAATCCGCTGGGCGTCCTCTTCCGGAACCTGCCAAACCCCCATCCCATTAGCGGTAATCCCCAGGCGCTGATGACGCAGCCGCGCCCCAAAGCGGCGAATCACCCCTTCCTCTTTAAGCTCTCTGATCTTCGCCAGCAGCCCCTCCTCATTCATACCACAGCGCTGGGCGATTTCCTGGAAAGGACGAGGAGTCAGCGGCAAATCCTCCTGCAAGACCTTGACTATTTTTTTAAGCTCAGCTTGTTCCATAAACACCAATCTCCCAGGTGCTTATCTTAAAAGGATTTTCTGATTTTGTCAAGGAGTCGCCCTGAATCAGCCAGCGGTTTCTTGGGGGGTGAGGGGGGCTACGCTTAGAATCTCAAGGATAAGCCTATAAACGGCCCCTGGCGAGTAACTTCTGCCTCGTCTAACTTGTTTTTGCGCTCTCTCCCATCAACATAATAATTTGTGGTAACTCCATTTTTTACCACTAAATATAAAAACTGATAGCCCCCCTCAAGCAAGAACCAGGGCCAAGGGCTATAGGTAAGACTGATTTTCCCCTCAAAGCCACCCCCATCTTTAAATAATAGTCCTTCTGCTTCGTGCCGGAAGCTGGGGTCTTGTCGGTAATCGGTACGATTACCCCATATCCCCTCACCCTTATAAGAAATCCAGGGAACTGCCGCAATTGAAACCCGCATGCTGAAATTTGTCGGCTCTGGTGGGTTAGTTTTGTGTCCGGGATGGCGGCCAAAAAATGATTCTGCCCGTAAGCCAATCTTCAGAAAATCCCAGTTAAAATCATAAGAACTATTGGCATAAAGGGGAATTGCCTCATATCTGCTGAGATCAGTCACCTGTGTCAAGTCCTCACTTAGTGTCCCTATCAGGTATCTCTGCACCCCCTGCCCCAGGTTCAGATTATCTTCATAGTGCTGGTAACCAATGAACATATCTACAAAAAACTTAGCATCGGATTGGTAGGGAAAAAGGCGCAGATAGGTGTTGATAGCGTAGAATTTAGTCTTCCCCGTTACGTCGAATTCCCCTACGGAGCTTTCAAACCTATCTGCCACGGGTATATCTGTGACTAAAATTTTTTCCCCAGTATTCGGATTAGTCCAGTAGGCGTTTACCCAGTGCGTGCGGTCAGTGTCCGTCACATTGCCGTTACTTATATCGCCCAGTCCATAGTTTGCCTCAACAGATAGCCAATACAGAGGCTTTACTTCCAGATTAAAGATAGTGATATGGCTGTCTATATCAAATTCCAGTTCCGATTCGGCTTTGCCTACACCGTCAGGAAAGGACTTTTGCCATGAGGCATCACCAAAACTAAACCATTGCTTGATGCTGAAATCAACCAGCTTTTGTTCCTGTGCCCAGGCGGGCACAACTGACAAGCACAAAATAGATACCAATATCAAGCCCTTGAATTTCCTCATATCTTCCCTTTCAGCCAATTGTTGATATATCCGTCACTCAGGCAAATAAAAAACTGAACATTAGCCCCCAAACTATTAGTCAGTGCAATTCTACTAAATACGAATTATTTGTCAATAATTATTTGCATATCACAAACTATCTGTTGGTTACGTCTAGAATTGGTTGGACATATACTTACAAATAGCTTGGGAGGTGTTATGGCAGATATACTCAAAAGATTAGGGGCAAGGATAAGGGAGGAGAGAAAAAAAGCCCAACTTACGCAGGAAAGGTTTGCTGAACGAGTGGGTTTAAGCGTTGACTACATTGGATATATTGAAAGGGGGAAACAGGCTCCATATCTCAAAACATTGGAACGCATTGCAAATGCCCTTAGTGTTGAGGTTTATGAACTCTTTCTCTTTAGAGAGGACGGAAAGGAAACGGACAAAGAGGAGGCAGCTATTAAGGAACTGGTTCTATCCATACGCAACCAAGATCCAGAGGATATAAAGTTTGCCGCTTTTATCTTGAAGCAGGTTTTTGAAAGGATAGAGGAAAAGGGGCTAACCTTTCCCCCCTCACCCTAGCCCTCTCCCCAGTGGGGAGAGGGAAATAGCGGGCGGGGACAAGCCCCGCCCCTACTCGCAATAACATTTCTCCCCACAAGCTAGTAGGCAATGGCAATCAAAAACCGGCAGCGCTGACAGGCGCCTGATTCATGCTCGGCGGCTTCCATCTCGCTGTGCCCGGTCTTACGCAGGGAGGCCTTGATGGAGTTGTGCCAGCGTTCACGCAGCTCTTCGCTGTAGGGGTCGCCGATATCGTACAAGGAAGAGGCGATTTTACGGATTTGCTCCAGGTGCCCGTTGTTTTTACCAGGGAGCCAGGGGTTGGCGGGCACGCCTTCTTTAGGGTTTAGGAACTGGTGGATACTGAGGGCGGCCTTTATGCCTTCCTGGATGCTGTTGGCCACGGTGCGCCCGATATATACGTCCCCGGCGGCGAAAATCTTGGGATGGCTGGTGGCGCCGGTCTTGGGGTCAAGGGTGACAAAGCCCCATTTGTCCGCCTCCAGCTTTAGGTCCTGCGGCAAGATGGCGGCCAAATCCGGCACCTGGCCAATGGTGGGGATAAATACCTCGGCCTCGCGGAAAACAATTTCTCCCTTGTGCTCAAACTTGAGTCCCTTGACCTTGCCGTTTTCAACTACAACCTCCTTGGGCACCATTTCAAATTCAAACTTCACCCCCGCATCCAGGGCAGTCTGGATTTCATGGGAGTCGGCCCGCATCAAATCCCGGGTGCGGCGGTAATAAACCGTGGTGTCATAGCCCACCCGCTGGCTGGCGGTGGCCACGTCCATAGCCGAGTTGCCGGCGCCGGCAACCGCCGCCCGCTTTCCAATCGGCTTATACTGTCCCAGGTTGTAGTCCTTCATAACGGTGAGGAAGTTGAGCACCTGCGGGGCATCTTCTCCCGGCAGGCCGAGGCTTACCGGCTTTTGCGCCCCTACTGCAATCAGAACGGCGTCATACTCATCCAGCAAGTCCTTGAGCTGAACATCACGCCCCAGAGCGCTGTTAAACCTTACCTCCAGGCCGGCGCTGGTCATCAACTCCTCCAGGTCAGCGTCTATCAGCTCATCCGGCAGGCGCTCCGGGGGAATAGCATAGCGCATCAAGCCCCCCAGGTGGTCGTCTTTTTCCAGCAGGGTTACTTTATAACCCAAACGCGCCAGAATCTCGCCGGCGCTCATCCCCGCCGGGCCGCCCCCTACCACCACTATCTTCTGCTTGCGGGGAGAGGTTTTAAGCTGGTGAAGGGGGAAATTAAACAGGTAAGAAGCCCGGTCAATATGCACATTTTCAAAACCCTGATAGAGAATACTCCGGCAACAGATAAAGTCCTTCAAGGCGTTGACGTCTATTGAGCCGCTGCGCTCCTCCTTGAGGGTGCAGGATTGCTTGCATAAGCCACAGACCCGCCCCAGAACCCGCGGAAAGTAATTGACGTCAAAGATATGCGCCTTGGCTTCGGTATTCTTGTTCAAAGAAACCGCACTTAAAAAATAGGCAATGTCCGTACCCAGGGGGCAGCGCAACTGGCAGGGGGTAAAATGGGCGGCATAATACTTATTGCGGGGACAATGGCTCTGCCCCCGGATATGGGCCAGGTACTCCGCATTCTTGAGCCAGTCGCCAATATAAGGGTCTTGCTTATCCTCCGGACTTAGTGAATATTCCGGATGGGAAAAGCTTAAACTGTCCAGCACGGCAAACCCGACGATTTCCCCAAAGCTGCAGTCGCTGCCATAGGCGGCAGCGCTAGCCAGCGCCCGCAGGTTCAGCATATCCTGCGGTTTGGCGCCTCCGGATTCCACCAAAGACAGGATTTGATACATTTGGCGCGTTCCCTC
>QIFF01000154.1 GCA_003230635.1 bacterium
AGCGCCGACCCCTGTACCCCCTCCCAAGCCTAAAAAAGAGAGCCAAAAAATAACCCCGGCCCAGCAGAAAACTGCCCCCTCTAAAGCAGAAGAAACGGCCAAAAAAGGGCTAGAGGTTCTGGAGGGAGAAGAGGATGAAGATAAATATATTGTCCTCAATTTTGAAAACGCCGACCTGGAGATAGTCCTGCAAACCATCAGCGAGCTGATCGGCATGAACTACATCATCGGCCCCCGGGTCAAGGGCAAGATTACCATCCAGACGTACAATAAAATCCCCCGCGAAGACCTGGCGGACGTTCTGCACTCCATCCTGGCCATAAACGGCTTTACTACGGTCAAGTCCGGGCATTACTACAAGATTATCACCACTCCCAGCGCCAAGCAATACCCGATTGAAACCAAAATAGGCAAGCCTAAAGAAATCAAGTCGGAAGATGTGATGGTTACCCAGATTATCCCCCTGGAGTATATTGCCGCCAGTGAACTTAACCGGATTATCAAGCCCCTGGTTTCCAAGGGGGGGAGCATTATTACCCATAAGGATACCAACCTGCTGATTATCAATGAGTTATCCTCCAACCTCAAGCGCCTGTTCAGGATTATTAATCTGCTGGACGTGGACGTGGCCGCGGAGGCAGCCACCGGCGAGAAAATATTCGTCTATTACGTAGAAAACGCCGATGCCAGCAAGCTGGCCGGCACCCTCAATTCCGTTTACAAAAAGAAGAAGAAAAAGGGCGGCAAAAAGGCCGTTGTCAGGACTGCGGCGGCCAAGGCCCTGGAGAAACTCAAGAAACGCCGCAAAAAGAAAGCAAAGGCTAAAAAGGCAAGCGTGGAATCCGAGCTGGAAGGGGAAATGCTTATAGTCGCCGACACGGAAATCAACGCCCTGATTATCAAGACCACCACCCGCGACTATAAGAAGCTCATGGGATTAATCAAACAGCTGGACATTCTCCCCCAACAGGTGTTGATTGAAGTCATGATTGCCGATGTCACCCTGGATGACAGCACTAGTTATGGGCTTGAATGGGCCGCCACCGGGCCATTTAAAAGCGGGAGTGAGACCCGTCAGCTAGCCAGCGCTACCGGGAACACAAGTATTGATTTGCCCAGTTCGCCTACTCTCACCGGAATGGCAACTGGCTTTACTTACCTGGTGGAAAGAACCAATCTCCTAAAGGCCATGATTAACCTGCAAGCCAACAAAGGCAACGTGGATATCCTTTCCACCCCGCATATCTTGACCGCCGACAACAAGGAGGCCAGCATCAATATTGTGGAACAGGTGCCGATTCCAAAGACCAGCTATAGCGGCACGTCCGGGGATATCCCCCTGACATCCTGGGAATATAAGGATGCCGGTATCAAACTGACGGTTACCCCCAAAATCAATGAGAAGGGGCTGGTGGCCCTGAAGATCAGCCTTGAAGTAAGTTTCCCCGTTACAAGCGCCTATACAACAGACACGGCTGGATTTGTGAAGCGGGATATCAAGACCGAGTTGGTAGTCCAGAATAGCCAGACCCTGATAATCGGCGGTCTGATCAAGGAAACTCATAGTCTTTCTCGCTCCGGCATCCCCTGGCTGATGGATATTCCCTATCTGGGCTATCTCTTCGGCAAAACTACTGATAGCGTTAGTAAAAGCGAGCTAGTGTTGTTGATTACCCCCCACGTGATAGGGAGTTTAGAAGAGGCCAGCAAGCTGACCGAAGGTTTTAAAAAGGATGTGGATAGATTGAAGGGAGTTATACAAGGAGAGGAGTAGTGGTAGGTTGGGTTGAGGGACGAAACCCAACAACCAGGCAGTGCCTGGAGCCAATTTTTTGTTGGGTTTCATTCCATTCAACCCAACCTACACTTGAACTGATTACCCCCCGCGTACTGGGAAGCATAGAGGAAGCCCGCGAGCTAACCGGCAAGTTTGAAAAGAGTGTGGATAGAATGAAGAAATACATGAAAGAACAGACCAGAGAAATCATAAAATAGTGGGCTGCGCCCGCCTTTTGGGAAGTGTCGTTGCGAGGAGGCACAGCCGACGAAGCAATCTCTGTTGAGGTGAGATTGCTTCGCTGCGCTCGCAATGACAGGGGCAGGGCTTGTCCCCGCCCGCTGTTTCCCTCTCCCCACTGGGGAGAGGGTCAGGGTGAGGGGGTATCCCTGATGGAAAGATAAAGCCCCCCTCACCTCAATCCTCTCCCCCTGGGGGAGAGGAAGTTAGTAAATGGGCAGCCGCAAGAGCTGCCCCTACAGGGAGGGCACAAGGCCCTCCCCTACTAATGTTGATGTTTCGGCCTGTCCCCAGGCCGAAACCGACAAGGGGAATGATTCCCTCAACAGTTTCGGGGTGTAACACCCCGAAACATCCAGCGAGCAACCCACCATGATTTCTTTCGCCCTGGCAATCCACAACCATCAGCCGGTGGGTAACTTTGAGCATGTCCTGGAGCAGGCCTACCAGCAGGCCTATTCCCCTTTTATAAATCTTCTTTACCAATACCCCCAAATCAAGCTGACCCTGCATTATTCCGGCATTCTCTGGGAGTGGTTTGAGCAAAGGCATCCCGAATTCGTGGAGCGCTTACAGGAGATGTCCGCCCGCCGGCAGATTGAATTGATGTCCGGCGCCTTTTACGAACCAATCCTGCCGATTTTGCCGGATGCGGACAAGCGCGGCCAGATTGAGAAAATGAACCGCTTTCTCCAGCAGCGCTTCGGGATTACCCCCCAGGGCTTCTGGCTGGCGGAGCGGGTCTGGGAGCCCCATCTGGTCAAGCCCCTGGCCGAGTGCAACCTGGAATACGTAATCGTGGATGATTCGCATTTTCAAGAGGTAGGTTTGGAGAATGAGCAGCTTTACGGCTATTATGTAAGCGAAGAGAGCGGGAAGACCATCAAAATCTTTCCCGGCAGCAAGCGGCTGCGCTATTTAATCCCCTTCCGCCCGCCGCAGGAAACCATTGACTACCTGCACTCCCTCCACTTGCAGGGGCATTCCGGCATCATTCAGATGGGGGATGACGGGGAGAAATTCGGCGTCTGGCCGGGCACCCATCAGACTGTTTATAACGAAGGCTGGCTGGAGCGCTTTTTCAATTTGCTGCTAGAAAACAGCAGTTGGCTCAAGGTCACTACCTACGCCGAATACATCAAGGAGCACAAACCCCTGGGCAATGTATATTTGCCCACCGCCTCCTACAGCGAGATGATGGAATGGGCCTTGCCCACCCCGCTGCGCTTGAGTTTTGAGCAAGCCAAAAGCATTGCCGAAAACAACCCCGTCTGCCGCCCCTGCCTGCGCTTTTTAAAAGGTGGTTTCTGGCGCAATTTCCTGATAAAATACCCGGAAGCCAACCAGATGCACAAAAAGATGCTCTATGTCAGCCAGAAGCTGTGGCAGCTGGACTCTTGCCGCGACGAGCAAATCCTGGAGCAGGCCAAAAATGAACTGTGGCAGGCGCAGTGCAATTGCGCTTACTGGCACGGGGTATTCGGCGGGCTTTACCTGCCCCACCTGCGCCAGGCGGTCTATGAGCACCTGATTAAGGCCGAGCAATTACTTGACCGCTTGAGGTGTTCCTCCTACCCCTGGCTGGGGGCTAAAGTGCAGGATTTGCTCTTGAACGGCAGCCGGATGGTACTGATCAGCAACCCCCAGCTTGCCCTCTATTTCAATCCCGACGCCGGGGGCAGCCTGCTGGAATGGGACTATAAACCAGCCGCCCTCAACCTGGCCAACACCCTCAGCCGCCGTCCCGAGACTTATCACGAAAAAATCAGGGGCTTGCTTCAGCAGCCAGCAGATTCAGGGGAAGGGCCGCAAAGCATCCACCAGCTTCAACACCTCAAGGACAAAGACCTGGACAAATACCTGTCTTATGACAGCTATCAACGCTCCTGTCTGCTGGATCATTTCCTGGCCCCGGGACTCAGCGCTGAGGATTTTACCCAGGGGAGTTATACTGAACTGGGTAATTTTATCCAGCAGCCTTATGTTTTTAATCTGGACAGGCAAAACCAAGAAGTGTTTCTGACTATGGAAAGGCAGGGCGAGCTAAAAATTGGTGGGGACAGCTTCCCGCTCAAGCTCAAAAAGGATATCCTGATTGGGGCCGACTCCAGCGGCATGGAAATTCACTATCAAATCAGCAACCTGTCGGACACTGAGCTGGAGTTACGCTTTGGCTGTGAATTCAACCTGGCCCCGGCCTACCCGGAAGGTGCTTATTGGCAGAGCACTGAAGCCCGCGGCAGCCTGCTTGAGGCAACAACCCTGGAAGAATTAAGCCGGTTGCAGTTGGTGATAGATTACATAAAGTTGGGGATAAACTTTGAATTTGACCGGGCCTGCACCCTGTGGAGCCTTCCCCTGCAAACCGTCTCCCAGGCCGAGGGCGGCTACGAGCGGATTTACCAGGGGCAAACCCTGCTATTTAGCTGGAGATTCAAACTCGCCGGCAAGAGCGACTGGGCGGTAAACATTAAACAAGAGATTGAAAATAATGCGGGCTAAACCGTGTCCTGCCCGGACTTCCTCTTAAACCCCAGCAAGCCCAACATTCCAGCACCTAAAAGGAGCAGGGAGGAGGGTTCGGGAATGGGGGTAATGGGGGTAAGAAAACCACCATTTTGCAGGCTGTAGGTGCCTCCAAACAGATAGCCGTTTCCAGCCAACCCGGGTTTATAATAAATATTCAGGCCATTGCCTGTTATATCAGCGATTTGACCTGTACCGCCTCCCAGCAGGAAGGCCCCCACATAAAGGGCGCCGCCCGGGTCACCACCATCCAGGAGATTAAGGCTGGAAGCGCTATCCAAAGAAACGGTTCCCCAGGCAAAATTATCTTCATAACCACTGAGTGATGCCCCCAAGTCCAAACCAGTCAAGCTGAAATCATGGGAACCGCCGCTGAAAAAGAGAGAGGCAGCATCCGTATCCCAGTCGATGTTTTGGGTGCTGCTGCTGGTAAAGTTACCGCTTATCTCCAGGCCGCCTCCTGCGCCGCCTGTCAAATAGCTGGTCTCGGCAATTGTCATGTTCGCCGCAGTAAAGCTGCCACCCTGTAAACCCAGGCGGCTGTTGTAGCCGAGAGATGCAGTGCCCCCCACAGTGGCCGTACCGCCGTTTATGCTGTAAGTCCCGCTGCCGGTGGAGGAATAACCAAGATAAAGGTTGCTGCTAAGTGTATTCGTTCCCCCGTTCTGGGTGAAGGTACCTGTGCCATCATAGCCGATATATTCCCTCCAAACCAACAACTCACCCGTATCGCTCAAGTTATAAGTCCCGTGTGCCGCAGCTGTCTGCCCAAGGACAAGCGAAGAGAAAATATCATTCGTCCCCCCGCTATGGTTAAATTCGCCGGTACCAACCTCACCGATGCTTTCCCAGTTAGCCGACAATACACCTGTGCCGCTCAGGTTGTAAGTCCCGTTACCGCTACCAAACCGGCCTAGATAGAGGGAGCCGGCGTTCACTCCGCTAAGCGTGTTTGTCCCCCCGCTCTGAGTAAAGGTGCCTGTGCCGGTGTAGCCGATGTATTCGTATTTGGCCTGGAGGGAATCTTTTGCTTGCGAAAGGGTCATCGTCCCCGTTGACCCGGCATCAATTTGTAAAGAGGAAAGCAGGGGATCGGACAAATTCTGGTAATTGACCGTTATGTTGCTGGCGCCGGAATTGATCAGAGAAACCTCGTCATCGATTGCCGGTACACCGGAAGGAGACCAGTTGCCCGCAGTGTCCCACCACCCGCCGTCTGCTCCAACCCAGTTTTCAGTCTCCGCCTGGGCCGGCAAGGCCGATAAAAGAAGCAGGCCGGAAAAAAGAATCCCTATCAATTTGTATGGCTTCAATCCCATTCTCTTATTTCCTGCTTTCTCCCCCGAGGTTTTATCTGCTAGAGTGCTTACTCACAAACGGGGACTTTATTCCGGTTAAAACAATAACATCAGGTTGACACTTAGATTATTATACGCGGACTTCCTCAAAAATGCAAGTAAAAAATTTATGACTAACCCCATGTTTATTGCCTTAATCGTCGGCCGGCTCCACCGAATCCTCCAGCAACTGAATGGACTCTTGTAGTTTCTTCCTGTTTTTCCATTCTTCAGCCAATTGATACCTCTGGCAGGTCTGACTACTCCCGATCTTGGCCAGTAAAATCCGGGCAGCTGCAAAATCAGGGTCAAGTTCCAGGCTGCGGGCAACCATTTCCAGGGCGGGCTGGAACTGGGAGCGCTTGTAGAGGGCCATGGCCTGGCTGTAAAGTATTTGGGACTGTTCCTTGTTCTCTATCTCCTGCACCAGCTTGCGGATGGCCTGGTGGTGGGGGGTTATATCCAGCAGGCGATGGGCAACGACTTTGGCCTTGCTGTATTTTTCCCCCTGGTAGAGCTGGCTGGCCTGGCGGCGAAGTTCTTCAAATTCCTGCTGATTTCTTTGGATTTCTTTAATCAGGGCTTTCAACTGCTTATTGTAGCCGGTCTTGCTCTCCAGGGCGGTGCGATAGGTTTCAACCGCCTGCTCAAAATTGCCGCTTTGCTCCAATTCCCTAGCCTGTTCCAGCTTACGGCTGACCTGCAGGTGAAGGGTAATCTGCTTAAAAAGCCTCTGGTATTTCCTGTTCTCGGGCTCACTGGCCAAACACAGTCTGATTTTCCCCAGGGCTTTTTCCCACTTGCCCTCAGCGGCCAGTTTGCGGCTTAGTTGATAATCTGTTAAGGATTTGGACAAGATACCACCTCTTGAGTTTTTTGACCGGATGCAGGATGTAGTGGATAAGTAATTGGAATTAAACCCTCAGGGCACCTTGAAAAATGGCCTTTTCGCCCAATATCTGCGTTATGCTCAAAATTTAATCCTCGGAATCACTACTGTCCAACTGTTCAGAACAGATATTG
>QIFF01000167.1 GCA_003230635.1 bacterium
GGCGCCCGCCTTGCTACAGACCCTACCTTCCACCATAACCGAGCCGGCCATAATCAGGGCTTGGGCCTGCTGCCTGCTCCCGGCCAGACCCTTTTCTACCATAAGTTTATCCAGGCGTTGTTTTGCCATTTTTCTTTCTGTTGCTTTTATGCTATAACAATAACATTATGGACTTGCAAATTCCCATCCAGTATATCAGAGGTGTGGGGCCGCGTAAAGCCGCCCTTTTCAAGCGCCTGGGAGTGGAAACGGTAGAAGATGCCTGCCTGTATCTGCCCCGCCGCTATGAAGACCGTCGCCATTTAAAGGACATTGTCCATCTCGAGCCTGGCCAAATGGCCACGGTTATTGGTGAGGTGCAGATGGCCGGGGTCACTACCACCCCAAAGCGCAAGAAAAAAATCTTTGAGGTGGTGGTCTCCGACCGCAGCGGGATTGTAACCGCCAAGTGGTTTAAATTCAATGCCAACTATATGAAGCAAATCTTCAGCAAGGGGCAACGGCTAGTCCTGAGTGGTGTACTACAGGTCAACACTTATTCCCAGTGGGGCAAGGAGATGCACCACCCCGAGTACGAATTCCTGAGTGGGGACGATGAAGACTTGATCCATTGCGGGCGGATTGTGCCGGTTTATCCGGCCACCGAGGGCCTGACCCAGCGCTCCATCCGTAGCATTATGAAGCGGTTAATTGATGAAGCCGCCGCCGATTTCGGGGAAATTCTCCCTGAAACCCTGTGCCGCAGACACCGGCTAATCCCCCTTTCCGAAGCCATCGCCCAGGTGCATTTTCCCGAATCCCCCTACGACAACCTGGAACAGTTAAACCAACATACCTCCCCCCCGCAGCGGCGCTTAATCTTTGAGGAGCTTTTCCTGCTTCAACTGGGGCTGGCTTTGAGAAAACAAGGCCTGGATCAGGAGGCAAAAGGGATTGCCTTTAAGGCAAAGGGTAAGTTGTTAGCCGGGTTGTGGAAGCTCTTGCCCTTTCGCCTAACCAAGGCCCAGCAGCGGGTGATTAGAGAGATTAAGAATGACATGGCCCGTCCCCATCCCATGCAGCGCCTCTTGCAGGGAGACGTGGGCAGCGGGAAAACCATTGTCGCCCTGGCCGCCATTCTGCTGGCGGTGGAGAACGGTTACCAGGCCGCCATCATGGCCCCCACTGAAATCCTGGCCGAGCAGCATTACCTGAAAATCCATCACCTGCTGGAGCAATTGGGACTGAAGACCGCCGTTTTGACCGGCAGGGTAAAGGGCAAGCAGAAAAAACAAATTCTGGCCCGGATTGAGGCCAAAGAAGTAGAGGTGGTGATTGGCACCCACGCCCTGATTCAAGAGGAGGTGCGCTTTGCCTGCCTGGGCCTGGTGGTGGTGGATGAGCAGCATAAATTCGGGGTCGCCCAGCGCCTGTTGCTGCAAAGAAAGGGGCAAAACGCTGAGGGCTGTCAAGCTGATTTGCTGGTCATGAGCGCCACCCCGATTCCGCGCAGCCTGGCTTTGACGGTCTATGGCGACCTCTCGCTCTCCGTGCTGGATGAGATGCCCCCGGGACGCCGGCCGGTCAAAACCCACCTGCGCTATGACTCCGCCCGCCCCAAGATATACAGCTTTCTCCAGCAGGAGGCGGAAAAGGGGCGCCAGGCCTATATCGTTTATCCCCTGGTGGAGGAATCGGAAAAGCTCCAGCTGCGGGCGGCCACGGAAATGTACGAGCATTTCCGGCAAGAGGTCTTCCCCCGGCTGCGGGTGGGCCTAATTCACGGGCGCATGCCCGGTGAGCAAAAAGAGCAGGTAATGAAAACCTTTCGCCAGGGGGAACTGGATATTTTAGTGGCCACTACGGTGATTGAGGTGGGGATTGATATACCCAACGCCTCGCTGATGCTGATTGAACACGCCGAGCGCTTCGGCCTGGCCCAATTGCACCAACTGCGGGGACTGGTCGGGCGGGGGGAGCAGCAGGCCCACTGCATCCTCCTGGCCCATTACCCCTTATCGGAGGAGGCCAAGCAGCGCCTACAAGTCATGGTAAATACCAGTGACGGCTTCGCCATTGCCGAAGCGGACCTGGAGTTACGCGGGCCGGGCGACTTCTGGGGCACCCGCCAGTCGGGATTGCCCGACCTGCGCATTGCCCATATTCTGCGCGACGCCTCTTTACTGGAAACAGCCCGCCAGGAGGCCTTTGCCCTGGTAGAGACCGACCCTCACCTGAGGGCGGAAGAACACAAGCCCTTGCTGGATGCAGTTGAGCATAAATGGGCCGACAAGCTGGCCCTTATGCAGGCGGGGTAAACTTTATCAACCGCAGAGGACGCAGAGGAAACCTTAGAAAGTTGTCATTGCGAGGAGCATAGCGACAAAGCAATCTATCAACCGATTAAGATTGCTTCGCTTCGCTCGCAATGACATTCTGAAAGAGAGGAGAGAACCATTTTAAATTTTAAGCTTATCAAAGCAGTGCCGTTCAAGGAATTGCAGCCTTCGGCGGGCATAGGCGTGGATTACAGGGAGAATTTTGCGGCGCTAAAGCAATTTTTCAGCTTTGGCCCCGACCAGTGGGGTAAAAAACTCATCTCTCTGGACGCCAACTACCCCACCGAGCGCCGCCAGCCCCTGGCGGACGAGCTTCTAGCCTACCACCGGCGGCTGGATGCCCCCAAAGAAGTTGTAGAAAACATTGAGCGCTTGAGAGATTACAGAACACTGGTTGTAAGTACCGGGCAGCAGCCGGGCTTGCTTACCGGCCCTCTGTTCACCATTTACAAGGCCATAAGCGCCATTAAACTGGCTGCCAAGTTAAAGCATGAATTGGGCCGGGAGGTGGTTCCGGTCTTCTGGTCGGCTACCGAAGACCATGACCTGGAAGAGATTAACCTGGCCGGCCTTTTAAACCGCCAGGATGAATTGCTGCCGCTCAGCCTGCCCGTGCCTGAGCAATATCACGGCTGGCGGGTGGGAGAAATCCCCCTGAGTGAAATAGACGAAGCGGACTTTTGGGAACAGGTTAGGGAATTACTGGGGGAAAACGAGTTTACCCCCTCCCTATTGAAAATTATTAAAGACAGCCGGCAAATTTCCGACAACTGGGGGGACTGGTTCGCCCGCCAGATGCTGGCCCTGTTCGGCCGCTGGGGACTGGTCATACTCAACCCCAACCTGCCCGGCCTGCGCCGCCTGCTGACTCCCCTTATGCGCAGTGCTATTGAGGATCCCCTGCTTTTTTCCAAGCTGGTAAATGAGCAGGGCGCCAAACTGGTTGAACTAGGTTATAAGGAACAAATTCATCGTCCAGAAACCGCCTGCTGCTTTTTTCTCATCGAAAACGGCCAGCGCTGCCGGGTGGATTTTGCGGACGGGGTTTATAAAACAGATAACACAACTTACTCGCGGGACGATTTATTAAAAAGGCTCGAGGAGCAACCGGAGGCTTTCAGCAGCAACGCTGTTTTGCGCCCCTCCTGCGGGGATTATCTTCTGCCCAACATAGCCTATATCGGGGGAAACGCAGAAATCGCCTATTTTGCCCAGCTAAAGCCGGTTTTTGAGCGACTGGGGCTGCAAATGCCCATTGTCCTGCCCCGCCACAGCCTGACCCTGGTGGAGGCGCGCATTCAAAAGATTCTGACCCGGTACAGTTTGGATGTGGGTCAGCTTCGCTCCCAAATAGGCCGGCAGCTTAAAGAAGTCGGCAGGAAGTACTGCCGCCTGGCCAGCCCCGAGTACTGGGAGGGCCTAAAGCGGGGGGTGATGGCTCCCCTGCATGAGCTGGCCCAGGAAGCCGAGCTGGAGCGCATGGCGGTGCCCGCCCTGGAGAAAGGCATAAACAAGGTTGCCTGGCAGTTAGACCAGTTGGAAGAAAAAACCATCCAACAGTGCCGGAAAAACAACGAGTTGCTGCGCCAGCAGTTGACCCGCGCCCATAACACCCTCTTTCCCCAGGACAAATTGCAGGAACGCAAACTAAATTTCTTTTATTTTTATAACAAATACGGGGAGCAACTCCTGCCCGCCCTGCTGGAGGCCCTGCCCGAGGACAGCCGGCAGCACTATTTTATGGGGATAGAGGTGGGGTGAAAGGCTTTTTTCACCGCAGAGGACGCAGAGAAATAAATCCAAATCTCAAAAACTTTGACATTTGACCTTTGAGGGGTTAGGTTGAGGAATGATGAAAGAACTAGACAAAGAAGCTTTTGGTAGGTTGGGTTGAGGGACGAAACCCAACCATTCTTATCCATTCATTCCTGAGCGGTTATCAAATGCCATCAATATTTTTAAGCCATAGCCGGAAAGATAAGAGCTTTGCAAGGAAGTTGGCAGACAAACTCAGCCTGAGAGGAGTTAACGTATGGCTTGATGAAGCCGAACTTAAGGTGGGCGATTCACTGATCCAGAAGATTTCCGAAGCAATCGAAAAAACTGATTATGTTGTAGCAGTGCTTTCTCATAATTCTGTTTCATCTCCTTGGGTAAAAAAAGAACTTGCTATTGCCATGACTCAAGAGATTAACGGCAGAAAGGTTAAAGTCCTTCCCCTTCTTCTTGAAAACTGCAGGATTCCAGCGTTTCTTAAAGACAAATTGTACGCAGATTTCAGCAATCCCAAAAATTCCGATGTCGCATTTTCAAAGCTATTAGATGCCATTGGTGTTTCTAAGCCTACAGTTACGTATGTGCGTCAAGCAGCGGTTAGAAATCACCGAAAAGAAAAATTTGAAGCTTTACGCGATGCAGTTCTAAATCCAACTTTATCAATGTCCCCAGAAGAAAGCAATAAACTCATATTCCAGAACCTTAGTAATATCCTTACCCCAGAGCATTTGAAAATATTAGTGTTCTTTAACGATCCCAAAGAATGGGGGAGAAAACACGGTATTACATATCCAAACTGGCATGCGGGTAGTCCAGCACATGTTTTAGAACATACTTTTCCAGAATTGAAAGGACGGCGTGATTTTTACGATCCGATAGTTAAAGATCTGTTTGCTCAAGAATTAATGAGTAGCCAATCTTTGCAAGGTGTGATGACTTTACAAGGAATGTTTGCTTCTCGTACGACGGCTCGGGGGAAGCAATTTATTAAATATCTAATTGAGAGTAACGAGTAGAAACAAGAAGATGATTAATCTTTGTTCTCAATCCCTTACCCTGGATTGTTTCTGCCTGGGGAGAGGCCGAAACATCAAATTGGGGGAGCTGAGATTGCCTGATAAATCAGGCAACTACGTTATTGGTCAAGCCCCCATTCCCTTTGAAAATATTGTCTCTGGGGCAGAATGGTCACCCCTTGGATGGTCTGGCCGAAAAGATGGCCGAAGTGGCGGGCGTCGCCGGTGATCAGGTATGCGGCTTGCAGAATAATCGCCGCCCCTAAAACGGGCCGGTCTTTTTCATTAAGTTCAACGGGGCAGACCCAATTGGAAAGATCAGGAGCCTGGACACTTAAAACAGGTAATATTTCCTGTTGGAAACAGGTAAGCGAGTCTTGAAATTTGATTTGCAGGTTTCGTCTGGCTTCTTCCAAGACCCAATCGGAGGTAATGAGGGAAACCCGGCCAGCCTTGCCAAGCTGAAAAAGAACTCGCGCCAGCCCCTGCCGGTAGGCAGCGGAAAAGATAATATTGGCATCCAGAAAGAGAGGTTCTTTCATTTGGAGATTTTCTTGCGCAAAGATTCAAGCTCTCCCGGAGTGGCTTTGTCCGCCCCCTCAAACTCCTTAACCCGAGCGGTAGAGTAAATTTCCAGCGGATAGACAGAAACGGCCGCCGGGCGCAGTAAAATTCCCTCTTCTGTTTGCTCCACAATCAGGGGAGAACCCTGTTTAATCCCCAGTGATTTCCTTACCTTTGCGGGCAGGGTTATGGTTCCCCTGCCTCCCACAGTAAGCACATTGCTTTTGCTCATATTTAGCACCTCCGTATATCTGTATTACAGAATATCAGATATGCAGAGATTTGTCAAGGAATTCAATCCTTCCAGGGGGCAGCCGGCGCAGGTGGGTTTGGTCTTGCAGAAGGTTTTGCCGGTATAGACAATCTGGGCGTGGTATTCGTTGAATAATTGAACCCCCGGGGGTAAATGCTCCATCATGAATTGCTGGATTTGCTGGTAGGTATAGTCTGCGGGGAAAAATCCGTGCCGGCTGAAAATCCGCCGGGTGTAGGCGTCAACCACGAAGATGGGTTTTTGCAGGGCGTAAAGCAGGATGCTGTCCGCGGTTTCCGGGCCGATGCCGTGGACGGCCAGCAGTTTTTCCCTGGCGATCTCCAGCGGCTCAGCCCCTAGTTTGTCCAAGCTCCCGGCGTACTCCCGCTCAAGAAATTCGGCAAAGTGTTTGAGTTTTTTAGCTTTTTGGTTGTAGTAGCCCGAGGGGCGAATAAGTTGCGCCAGCCTTTCTTCTTCAACCCGCCTCAGTTTCTGCCAGTCTAAAAGTCGGGCCTCTTTCAGGTTGTTAATCGCTTTTTCCACATTAACCCAGGCCGTGTTTTGGGTTAAGATGGCGCCGATGATTACCTCGGAGCGGCTTTCCCCCGGCCACCAGTTGAGCGGGCCGAAGAATTCATACATCCTTTGATAAACAGTCAGCAGGAGTTTTTCCATTTGTGTCCCGGCGGCTTTTTTCTGTTAATTTTGATAGCATATCACAATTAGGCCCCTTTTGTGAAGCAATGCCGTTATCCCGAAATCCGATATAGAAAAGCATAGACTTGTTTCTGGCCCTTTGCAGAGGACAAAAAAACATTTCAAAAGCCTCTGCTGGTTAGATT
>QIFF01000322.1 GCA_003230635.1 bacterium
GCGAGGGGGAAATATGGCTTTGACCTTGATGATCTTGTTTTAGGACCGGCTGATACCATGCCCTTTAAAGACGGTGAGTTTGATATTGTAATAGCCTCAGGGTCACTGGTCCATGTTCCCAATATTGAAAATGCTGCAACAGAAATAATGCGGGTTTTGAAAACCGGGGGATTATTAAGAATTATTGATCATGCTGAACCGAAGGATACCACTATTTTTACTCCCCTGATTTATATGTTTTCTCAGGCTTCAGGCGATATACTTCATGATTATGAATTTTATTTTTCAAAAGGGTGTAAACTGGTACACCATAAAACGATCGGCCGGGGCGGATTTATGCAGCGGTTTGATTTTTTAAAAAACTCTGCTTCTATATTACCTTAGTTGTTTTTTCTATAATAATCCTTGATCCTATGGTACTATTAATAATGTAATGTATAGTTGTCGCTCGCAAATATTCGTACGTATTGAATTTATTGATATTTTGCGTGGAAGTACTAGATTATAAACCAGCTAAACACCCTTGTAATGCTGAATTTGTTTGCCCCAGATCTTCCATAAAAAAAGTTCGAAAATCATCTTGCGAAATGCTTTTGAAAGAAGGCAAGAGAAAACCATGTCGCCTTCTTATACAAAAGGCGACAAAAAGAAGGGGGTTTTTGTGTTTCGGGATGTAATCCCAGAACACTCAAACTAATTTTGACAGGATTAACAGGATAAATCAGTCATCAGTTGCCAGTCGTCGGTCAACTGCTGATAGCCTTTTTGTCATTGACTGATGACTGACGACTGATGACTGGACTACCCAGTAGCATACAAACGATAGTTAACTTGCGGAAAGATGTTGTCTTTGCTTTCTAAATCCCAGAGCCATTCTTCGTCCAGGCTGTTTTGCTTGATGTCATCGTAAAGCTTGTTAAAGCTGCGCAGGTGGGTTTTGGTTCTCTTGACCGCATAATCCACCATGGTGCCGGTCTTCAAGCAGCAATTCGCGGGCCGCCTGCTTGAGGGCGCGCTCCAGCAGACCGCTGCTTTCAGGATAGGCGTTAGCCAGTTCCCTCATGCGCTCATTGGCCTTATGCAGGTGGCGGTAAATCCAGTCGTTACTGCCCTCCAGCCAAACTTCGCAGTAACCCTTGTGCCCCCAACTGGAAAAGGAGGGGGTGCAGACCTGGTTGGTGGGATAGCGCTCTAAATACTCGCTGGGGGTGATTAAGCTCACCGCCTGCTGGTCATAGTGAACCTTGCGCAGCAGGAAGTTCAGCCAGTCCGGCCCCTCATACCACCAGTGGCCGAACAGCTCGGCGTCATAGGGGCAGACAATGAGGGGCTTTTTGCCCATCACCCCATAGAGGTGCTCCACCTGCTTTTCCCGGTTAAACATAAAGTTACCCGCATGCTCGGCCGCCTTGTCCAGCGCCACCTTGGGATTATACGGCTCCTTATGGGCGACGGTGCCGGTAATGCGATAGTATTTGATCCCGGTGTTAATACGGAGTCCGTCTTGATGGATATAAGGCCGGATGTAATCGTAATCCAGGTCAAAACCGATATCGCGGTAAAATTCACGGTACTGATAATCCCCGGGATAGCCCTCCTGCGAACTCCAGACCTGTTTGGAGGATTCCTGATCCCTCCCCATAGCAGCCACCCCTGAGCGGCAGTAAATCGGGGCGTAGCTGCCATAGCGGGGGCGGGGCACGGCGTTTTGGATGCCGTGGGTATCCATAAAGAAAAAGTGCAGACCCGCCTCTTTTAGAATCTCATCCACCCCGGGGGCATAGCCGCACTCCGGCAGCCAAATCCCGCGGGGGGGACGTCCCAAGTGTTCTTTATAATGCTCCACCGCAGTCTGCACCTGGGCACGGATGGCCTCAGGATACATGCTCATGAGGGGGAAAAAGGCATGGGTCGCCGCACAGGTGATGATTTCCAGATAGCCGGCATCCTGGAACTTCTTAAAGGCGGTAACTAAATTCTGCTGATACTCCTCCACAAAGGTATGCCGGGCCTGGAGGAACTTTTCCTGATACATCAAGGCCAGTTGGTGAAAGGCCGGCTGCGAACGGGTGCGCTGGACCTCTTTCTCCGCCAGCTCAATTAATCTATCCAGGTGCTGGAGGTAGCGGGCCTGGAGCAGGGGATCGCTAAACATACTGATCAGGGTGGGACTCAAGGACATGGTCAGGCGAAAATCCACCCCATCCCGCAGCAAGCCCTCAAAGACATTGATTAAAGGAATATAAGTCTCTGTAATCCCTTCAAAAAACCAGTCTTCTTCCAGAAACTCCTCGTACTCCGGATGGCGCACATAAGGCAGATGAGCATGCAGCACTAAAGCTAAATAGCCCTTTTCCATCTTTATCTCCTCGTTGAACCGGGATTATTTACAAATAATGCGGGTTGAGCGGGCAGCCATCGCCAGAAACTTCCAAAGCGGCCCTATCATACCCCAGCCCGGCGCCAAAAAGCAACTTCTTTTTAGCAGGGGTTTTGCCGCTGCTAAAACTTCGTTTTCCCTAACCCCCGGCGGCAACACGGCCAAAAAATGATTGACAGGGGTCTAGGGCTATTGTATAGTAGACTTGGGGGAGAGTGAGGAGCGGCTATACAAGCAAAGAAATCTTTTTCCCTTCCCGTTTTTCAATGTTTCGGCCTGTCCCCAGGCCGAAACATCAGAAGGGAATATTCCCCCTTTAAACTCCCTCTTAGATTTGAACTTTGGATTTTGACATTTGGAATTATTTCTCTCTGTGTCCTCTGTGGTTAAGAAATAGATGGCTGCTTACCCCAAAAATCCGGCGCAGGGGCTTTTGTTTATTCAGGTTTGGCTGTTGATTTCTCTGCTTAGCCCCTTAATCCGCCTGCTGAAACTGCCACGTTTGTTGCAACTGCTTAGCCCGCATCGGGTTAACCCCGAGCGCTGGCCGGCAGAGCAGGTGGTCGGTTTTACCGACAGCATTCTGGGGCAGGAGGCTTTCATTTACCGCCGCAACTGCCTCAAGCGCACCCTGAGCCTCTATTACTTCTTGAGCCGCCTGGGTTTGCCGGTGCAGGTCAACTTGGGGGTGCGCAAGGGCGGGGAAAAACTGGAGGGGCACGGCTGGCTCAGCCTGGAGGGCAGGCCGTATTTAGAGCCAGGCACCGCTAAAGCGGATTTTCGGTTGATCTATACCTTTCCCCAAAGGGTGTAGACAGTTTGGAGGCATAGATGCTAGGCTTAAGAGCGAAACGGGTCAATCAACAGGCAGGGAAAAAGCCGTATTCGTCCCCTGAAGTAATTAAGTATGACACCCTCAAGGAGTTGACCCTCTGCACCTGCCGCCATCCCTTTTATTGTGATTGTGACACTGGTATGTGGCCGGATGGTACCCCTTGTGGCTGCACGTACAAAACAGGTACTCATGCCACCTAGTAGTGAGTTTGAGGTAAGCGTGAAAAAGGAATATCTTCAACCCCAGGTTTTAAAATACGACTCCCTGCTGGAAATAACCTTGATGCTGACATCGGAGATGGATCCCGCCTGTATCCAGAATCCGGGGTCGGGCTGCAGTGGTTCCTGCGAGGACCCGCACGGGATCAGGTATAAACAGTCGGATGCCCTCTGCCCCTAGCAGTGACGGAAACAGCATGAACAGACCAGAGCCAGAACGCAAGCAAGCAAACAAAAAACCCTACCTCCCGCCCGAGGTGCAGGCCTTCCAGTCCTTGAAAGAGATTACCCTGGCCATTACCTGTAACTGTGACTACTGGGCGGTAGGGGAAGCAGGGGGGCGTTGGGACTTTTGCGCTTATTGTTCGGAGCAGGCTGGAGAGATTCCCTGTCCCGGAGGAGGTCCAGAGCTGGGTTGCAATCCCTAGCCGAATAGCCAGAGGCGAGTCATTTAACCTCGGCCCAACTGGCTCCCGCCTTCAGTTTTATCGGTTTGTCTCAGAAGGTAAAGGGAAGATTTTTTTAGCACCAGAACAGAATTTTTGTGCCCACCTTTTTTCTTGACATTAATGATATTTATGATAACATATATTATATGAGCTTGATCCCTGGTTTCGGTGAATATTTTATTTGTCTCCATGTCATCAGGCAACTACATTCTCGCTCAGCGTGGTCAAGGCCGACAGACTAATAATCAGGGGGGGTAGGAGAGAGCGGTTATGCAAGCAAAGAAACCTTTTTTCCTGGCGTTGTTAATACTGGGAGGGCTGCTGCTTTTCCCAAGCCCGGGGCGGGCGGTTGAGTACAGCTTTACCGACCTGCACCCCGAGGGCTGGTCGTGGTCCGAGGCCGTTGCGATTAATGATTCGGGAGCTGTGGTGGGAGGGGCCAGTCCTGATGGGGAGTGGTGGTCCGATGGACGCGCCTTCCTCTGGCAAGGGGGCGGCTTTACCGACCTGCATCCCGAGGGCTGGCAGTATTCCCAGGTCCAAGGGATTAACAACTCAGGCGCTGTGGTGGGACGTGGCGACACTGGGGGCTCGGGGTATCGGGGCTGGCTTTGGTCGGAAGGGGACGGCTTGACGGTTCTCATCCCCGAGGGCTGGCAACACTCCTTTGCCTATGGGATTAACGACTCGGGAGCCGTGGTGGGAAATGGTAAGAACGCCTCGGGTGATACTCATGCCTTTCTCTGGGAGGATGGGGTTGGCTTTACCGACCTGGGAGTACCGGACGGCTGGTCATTGTCCAGGGCCAGGGGGATTAACGACTTGGGCCAGGTGGCGGGATATGGTAAGAACGCTGTGGGTGATTATCATGCCTTTCTCTGGGAGGATGGTAGCTTTACTGACTTGAACCCGCCCGGCTGGTTATCCTCCGGAACCTGGGGGATTAACGACTCGGGCCAGGTGGTGGGGTATGGCAAGACTGCTTCGGGCGACCGGCATGCTTTTCTCTGGGAGGATGGCAGCTTTACCGATTTGAACCCGCCCGGCTGGTTATCCTCCAGTGCCCGGGGGATTAACAACCTGGGCCAGGTGGTGGGATACGGCGTGAACGCCGCGGGGGAGCATTCCGGCTTTCTGGCCTCGCCGGTTGCCTGCCCGGATGCGGATGAGGACGGGGTCTGCGATGATGATGACGACTGCCCGGACACGCCGCAATTTGCCATAGAGGATGAGGTAATCGGTACGGATGGGTGTGTGTCATGCGATTTACTGGCCGAACTTGTTGAGGATGAAGTCCCGCCAGATGCAGAATATCGCAATCACGGCGATTATGTGAGTCAGGCTGCTCACATTGTGGATGAATACCTTGATGCCGGGCTTATAACTGATGACTGCGCCTCGGACATTATACACCCCATAGCCCAGTCTGATGTAGGCAAACCAGACAAAGGCAAGGGGAAATAAGTAGCCGTCAGCAGATTGCTTCGCTTTGCTCGCAATGACATTAGAGGTGGGCATAGCCCACCCTACCCAAAGCTTCCTTTACTTTGGGTGACAGTTTGCTTATAGATGCCAAAGGGGTTACGTGTTACTATAACGTGACCCCTTTCTTCTCATTGTATTATAACTCTAGTTGGTTCTATTTAATTTGGGAGGAAACTTGAACCGGCTTAAGGTTTGTATCCTGAGTCTGGATTCTCCACTTTATGGTGGGGGCACTATCCAGGCATTTCGTTTGGCCTTGAAGTTGAAGGCCCTTGGGGCCCAGCCCTTTATGGTCTTTTCCCTCAACAGAGACAGTAAAAGCTATCAAGCCTGCTATGCCAAGTCCTACGAAGAGGAGGTGCAGGCGGCGGGTATTCCCGTTTATAAAAAACCGGAAGACATGGCGGGCAAATGGCCCAGCTATAAGTTTTATCTCAAGTTATTCTGGCAGTTGCGCCATGAATATCAACTGGTGTATATCAAGGGAATTTCCAGGATGCTTTCCTGGTTTGTCCTCTTTTTCAAGCTGCTGGGGAAAAAGGTAGTCATCAAAATGACGGGCCTGGGGTTTAATGACCCGGCCAGTTTAAAACAGCTACAACAGTATAGCTGGTTGAGATTCAAACTGCTGGCTTTGGCGGATAGGTTTGTGGGCATCTCTAGCGCCCTTTGTAATGCTTATCGCCGGAGCAAACTTCTGCCTGAGGCCAAGCTGGTGCAAATCCCCAATGGGGTGGATACCACCCTCTTTGCCCCTCAACCCGACGAGAGCAAGAAACAGAGACTTAAAAAGGAACTGGGATTACCCCTGGGGGATAAAATTGTCACTTATGTAGGTGGTATCAAACAAGCTAAGGGGATTGACCTGTTAATTAACACTTGGGAACAGGTGGTCAAACAATACCCCAAGGCCACCCTCCTGATCATTGGCCCCCTTTGCCTGCTTTGCCAGAAGGACGAGGAATTATTTGATTCTTTAACACGTAAGGCCGGCCTATATGTTTTTCAAGACAAAAAGGCCGTAAGGTTGTTGCGCTTGAGTAAGCCCGTAAATAATATCCAGGTGTTGGGTGCCAGGGAGAATATTAATGAGTACCTGCAAGCCTCGGATGTTTTTGTCTTCCTCTCCCGAATGGAGGGAATGCCTAATGCAGTAATGGAGGCTATGGCAAGCGGGCTGCCCTGTGTTACCCTGGATATTGGAGAAATCACTGGTGATCTTATCACCCACAAGGAGCTTGGGTACGCCATTGCTGGAGAAAATATAGCGGCTGTGACTCAGGCAATTGTGGAGCTGTTGAATGATGAGGCAAAATGCACTAAAATGGGTCGTGCTGCCCGCCAGAGAATGCTGCAGGAATTTACAATTGAGAAAATCGCCCACCGGCATTATTCGCTTTATCAGCAACTATGTAGTTAGCGACCAGGGGCCAGGCCGAAACATTAACACCAATCACTTAACCTCGGCCCAACTGGCTCCCGCTTTGATCTGCACCTGAAGGGGCACCAGTAATTTTACCACCCCCTCCATTTTCTCCTTAATCAACTGAGAAACCGTCTCCAACTCCCCTTCCGGCACCTCAAAAAGCAATTCGTCATGCACCTGCAATAATAAACGGCTGCCTAATTTATGGCGCTTGAACTCCTGCTGCAGGGCAATCATGGCCAGCTTTATAATATCAGCGGCAGTACCCTGAATGGGGGCGTTGACTGCCATGCGTTCCCCGAACTGGCGGGTTTGCTTGTCTTTGGCCTGCAATTCCGGCAGGTAGCGGCGGCGGCCGAACAAGGTACGGGTATAACCCTCCTGTCTGGCTCTGTCTATGGTCTGCTGGATAAAAGCCTTTACCTGGGGATAGCGGGCAAAGTAGCTCTCAATATACTGCTGGGCCTCCTTCGGCCCCAGCTTGATTTCCTTGGCCAGGCCGTAAGCGCTCATCCCATAGAGTATGCCGAAATTAATCGCCTTGGCCCGGCGGCGCATTTCCGGCGTTACCTGCCCCGGCCTTAATTGAAAGACCTCCATTGCCGTGCGCTGGTGAATATCCTCTCCCCGGGCAAAGGCGGCCAGCAGATTTTCATCTTTGGCCAGATGCGCCATCAGGCGCAATTCAATCTGGGAGTAATCAGCCGAGACCAGCCGGCAGCCTTCAGCGGGAATAAAGGCCTG